>QCNN01000030.1 GCA_003213175.1 SAR116 cluster bacterium AG-426-B08
GCCAGAAATAAACCCCTTTCAAAAGATTTTAAAAAATATGTAAAAGAAAATTTTAATGATTTAAGGAAAACTGTGAAAAAAACACCTAATGGTCACGCATTTTTAATTAGTGAAACTCTTGTCCATGAAGTTGATGAAAAAGAGCGTTTAAAGAGATATGAAAATGCTTGGGAAAAAGGTGGCCTTCAATTCAGGGGGACATTTAAAGATATTATTAGTGATAAACGTGCTAACGACACAGCCTCTGAATTTATAAAGAAGAAGATAAAAGAAATTGTTAAAAATAAAGAATATGCTCAAATATTAACAAACTTTGATCACCCTTATGCAGGTAAAAGACCACCAATAGATACAAATTACTTTGAAACATTTAATCGAGAAAATGTTCATTTAGTTGATATAAGAAATGACCCAATTAAGTTTATTGATGAATATGGAATAGCTACTGAAAAAAATTATTATAATTTAGATTTAATAGTATTTGCCACAGGATACGATGCCATGACGGGGTCCTTGATAAAATTAAATATTACAGGTGAAAATAATTTAAAGTTAGAAGATTATTGGAAAGAGGGGCCGAAAACTTATCTTGGTCTTCAAATTCCAGGTTTTCCTAATCTATTCACTATAACTGGGCCAGGAAGTCCATCTGTTCTCACAAATATGCCAACTGCCATTGAACAACATGTTGAATGGGTTACTGATTGTATAAAATATATGATAGATAATAATTTTGAAAAAATATGTACTACTGATAAAAAATCTCAAGAATGGGGTAAAGAAGTTAATGAAGCCGCTAACAAAACTCTGTTGCCAACAGTCAAACATTCATGGTATTTAGGAGCAAATATACCAGGAAAACCTCAAGTATTTATGCCCTATGCAGGAGGATTACCTGTTTACAAGAAAATTTGTGATCATGTTAAAAACAATAATTATGATGGTTTTGTTTTAACTTAATCACTTGTAGCTTTGTTAATCTCAGCAACTTTTTTTCTCAGTTTAGCAATTCTTGTTGCTAACTCATCTTCTTCATTACCGTGATCCTTAATAGAAGATAATAATTCTGACACTTCATTAGCAAGTTGATTAGATTTTTTGTTCGCATCCATCAGTCTAACCTGAGTTTTCCTAATTATAGCACTCAAAATTTTATCTGTCTGTTGCAACTTCTTAAAATAGTCTTTTGGTATAATATTAGCTATTACCTTTTGATCACAGGCTTTAGCTGTTACGGTTCTTTTTGTACCTAATAAAAGAGAAGTTTCACCAAAAATTTCTCCTATGCCCAGCCTATTAAGTTTAAAACCGTCTGATGTTTCTAGATTAACATATCCTTCAACAATTAAATAAGCTTCTGTAGAGTCAGAACCTTCAGAATAAATCAATTCACCAGGAGACCAAATTGCTGAATTTCCATTTTTTTCCATACTTAAACTTAATTTACAATTGTAAGTGGTGGCATCCAAAAAACATATCCCCAAAACACTACATAACAATAAAATAGAAAAAAAGCTAATGGTCCTTTTGTCTTCGTATTTTTGGTTTTTTGAATATCTTCTTCAAGCTGATCATTGTACTCTCTGTAATATTTAATCATATGTGTAGATCTAGGCATTATAATCCTCTAAAAAATTAAAAATCAAAAAAAATAGTTTCATCTTTGCCTTGCAAGTATATATTAAACTCGTATTCTTTTTCATTATTTTTTTTTGCTAATAAAGTGTGTATTCTTTTTTTATTTTTTACAAGTCTGAATAAATTATCTTTTTTTAACTCTTCATCTTCAAAATACATTCTAGTAATTAAAGGCTGATTCATTCCTCTTGCGACTATCCAAAACAAAATATGTGGACTTTGAAACTTATCATTAATATTTTTTGAAAACCCTGGCTTTAATGTAATTAACCTAAATAGTCCTGTGTTTATATCTGGAATTATTCTACTAAACCCCTTTTCTTTATTAAATATTCCATTTTGATCACATTGCCAAGTTTCTATCATAACATCTAAAAGAGGTTTATTTTCACCATCAAAGATTTTACCAGAAATAGTAATCAAATCTTCTTTATTGATCTTTTCAAATGGTTGGTTAGGTAAATCTTTATCAAAAACATCTCTAATTCCAAACAAATTAGGAGTACATCCAATATGTAGAAATGGTCCTGCGGTTTGCGAAGGTGTCTCAAATAAAGTATTTTTTAGTTTTTTCATAAAATAATATCTAATTTCTCTCAAAGTAAGTTTGATTAATCCCTCTTAAAACTAAGTCAAAATTATATGCTAAAATTTTATCAGATTCTGTTTTTGAAAAATCTAATTTTGAAATCAAAAGTTTTCTACTCTTTTTGTCTGGTATAGAATTAATCATTGGGCAAGTTGATATTAAAGGGTCTCCCTCAAAATACATTTGTGTGACTAATCTCTGAGCAAAAGATCGACCAAACAAAGAAAAATGAATATGCATTGGTCTCCATTCAATACCTCTATTTGGGTATGGATATGCACCAGGTTGAATTGTTTTAAAGTGATATCTTCCATCTTTGGAAGTAAGAAATCTGCCACAACCTGCAAAATTAGGATCTAATGAAACATCATTATTGTCACTTTGATGTCTGTATTTACCTCCCGAATTAGCTTGCCATATTTCTATTAATACGTTGGATTGAGGTTTACCAAATTCATCTTTTACAATCCCATAAACGAAAATCTCTTGACCGAGAGCCTTTCCTCCATTTTGAGAAAAATTGAGTGTCAAGTCATTTGCATTTTTGTCAATAATTTTTTCATCAAATAAAGGACCAGTCATTTCAGTATTTGTAGGAATAAATTCTAATAACTTTTTTTTTGGAGATCTAAATAAAGTTGATTTGTAATCTTTTGCAAACCTTTTGGGCTGACTCTTCTTAATTTTTTCTAAGATTAATTTCAATAATTTGTTCCTCTAATTTTAAAATGCTAAACCAACATAATTTTCTGCTAATGATTTTTGAGCGTCGATAGAATTTTTTAAATAGTCCAACTCCGCCTCTTGTATTTTTTGATCAAATTCTGTTTGGTCTGGAAACTTATGTAATGTATTAGTCATCCACCAGCTAAATCTTATAGTTTTCCATACTCTGTTTAGAGCTTTTGAGGAATATTGTTCGATTGCGTTTTTATCATCATTTTTGAAATAACCAATCAGTGATTCATATAGATAATTCACATCTGAAAATGCTAAATTAAGACCTTTCGCCCCTGTTGGAGGAACTATATGTGCAGCATCACCAACTAAAAATAAATTCCCAAATTTCATAGGTTCTACAACAAATGATCGCAGAGGAGCTAGGGATTTTTCAATAGAAGGACCTGTAACTAATCTCTCTGAAGCGTCTTTTGGTAATCTTTTTTTTAATTCAAACCAAAACCTATCATCATCCCACATCTCAACTTTGTCATTTATTGAAGTTTGAATATAATATCTACTTAAGTTTTTATTTCTCATAGATGCCAATGCAAATCCTGTTTTATGATTTGCATAGATTAATTCATCATTAACAGGACAAGTTTCTGATAAAATTCCTAACCAACCAAAAGGATAAATTCTTTCAAATGTTTTTATTTTATTTTTAGGAATAATTTGTCGTGTTATACCATGAAATCCGTCGCAACCTATAATAAAATCACATGTTATTTTTTTATCTAATCCATTAATTTCATAGGTTACATATGGTTTATTTGTGAGTATATCACAAGGCATTACATTTTTAGCTGAATTAATTATTCTACCTTTATCTTTTTCTACAACAGAATATAAGTCTGCTGTAACCTCGGTTTGTCCAAAAACAGTAACAGTTTTATTAACCAGCGACTTAAAATCTATTCTAAAACTGTGATTCTTTACTGATAAAAATATACCATCGTGATTGAATCCTTCATTTTTTATTCTTTTCCCAAGTCCAGCTTTATTTAACAAATTTACGGTGCCTTGTTCTAATACGCCAGCCCTAATTCTAGATAAAACATATTTTTTTGTATGCTTTTCAAGAACTACATTTTCAATCCCATTTAAATATAGGAGTTGCGACAATAACAACCCTGACGGACCTCCTCCTATAATTACAACCTGTGTTCTCATAAACTCATCTTAAAACTGTAATTTAAAAAAAAATAAATTTAATATTAGGCACAAGCATAAGATAAGTTGAATAAAATTAATCAATACTGAAAACATGTGTAACCTATTGAATTGTAATTTTGCTATTTCGTTTTTTTCTGAAAAATCATCTTTTGCTTTATTAATAGCTGGCATTAAAATTTGTCTAGAAAAAGTAAAAGTTATAAATAAAAAAATAAATGATAGTAATGATATATTGTCAGCTTGATAATATGAAAAACCCAAACCTATAACGCTTAAAACTATTCCAAACAAATAATACTTTGGAAAAAAAATCCGTAGTATCTTCCCTGCCTGTTCTTCACTTAAAGTTCTAAAAATAGTTGGAGCAATAACTAAAGGGAAAAAGATCATAAACCCTATCATCATACCTAAAATTAAAACTGTCAAAATTGCATCCTAAAATTATTATGATAAATTTATCTTTCAATATAGTAAATATTTATTATATATTTCCATTGTTATGTCATTTAATTATAAAGTTGAAGTTTTAATTAAAGAAAAAGAAATTAAAGATAGAATAAAATCTTTAAGTTATGAAATTAATGAGTTTTATAAAAATTCAAAAAAATTACTTGTTGTAGGATTATTAAGAGGCTCTTTTGTTTTTATTGCTGATTTGGCAAGAGAAATTAAAACACCTGTAGAAATTGACTTTATGACTGTTTCTAGTTATGGCAACTCTATGTCATCATCAGAAAATGTAAGAATTTTAAGTGATTTAAATACCGATATTAAAAATATAGATGTTTTATTAGTAGAGGATATTATTGATACAGGTTACACTTTATTCCAGGTGATAAAGTTATTAAATGGAAGAAAACCTAATTCGTTAGAAGTTTGTTGCTTATTAAACAAATCTTCCAGGAGAGAAACTGACATTGACATAAGATGGAGTGGATTTGATATTCCAGATGAGTTTGTAGTTGGTTATGGTATCGATTATGCTCAAAATAACCGTAATCTTCCTTATATAGGTAAAGTGATTAAAGCAAATTAATTTTTCATGTTTACTGTTTCATTTATCCAATTTAAGAAATTTTTGTTTCCATCATCTAGAGATAATTTTATTATACACGGTGTATCATAAGAATGAATTTTCAAGATTAATGATTCCAGATCCTTATACTTTTTATTAGTTGTTTTAAGAATTAAGACTGACTCTTTTTCAATATTGATTTTTTTTTTCCATTTATATATCGATTGTATTTCTGGAAACAAATTTCCACATGCTGCTAGATTCTTATCAATTGCTATCTTAGAAATGTACTGGCCTTCTATTTTATTTTTTACTGTTATATAAGCTAAGCAAAACTCATTCTTTATCATTTTAATTTCATTCCCATGGCTTAATAACAATCTTAATAGAACCGTCTATTCGCTCTCTTGCATACTTTAGAGCTTTTGGCAAATCATTTAATTTAAATGTATGGGTATGAATTAGTTTTGCGTCAAACCTCTTTTCTTTCATGAAAGCCATTGCTCGATGAGTAGCACTTTTTCCCTCTCCTCTTATACCATACATATAGATATTATTTATAACCAAGTGCGGTATGTTCACTTTAATTTTTTTGTGAGGGAAAGCAGCTAAACAGATCTTAGCTCCTCTATTACACATTAATATAGCCTCGTTCAATGCTTGCTCAGTTCCTGCACATTCTATAACATAATCCACTCCTATTTCCCCTACTAGAGATTTAACAGAGTTAATTATATTATTTTCTTCATTAACATTTAAAACAAAGTCTGCACCAAGTTTTTTTCCGATTTCTAATCTATTATTTCTTGTTCCAACTAAAATTACTGGACTTGCTCCAAGAGATTTTGCGATAGCCACTCCCAGCAGTCCAATAGGACCAGGGCCAATTACGACTACACTCTCACCTGACACAAGTCCTCCTAACTCAGTTAAACCATACATAGTAGTACCTGCTGTTACAACTAATGTAGCTTCTTCATCAGTCATATCATCTGGAACTTTAATTAAGGTATTTACATGATTTATTGCGTATTGCTTAAAACCGCCATCAGAAGTAAATCCATTAGCTCTATGTCCTTTATCTTTGTTTCCATAATTCAAACCATAGTTATGACATGATGTATACATCCCCATTCTACATCTTTTACATTGTCCACAACCAGCGTGTATCTCTACAGTCACTCTGTCACCAATTTCAAATTCATCAACTGAAGGACCAAGAGCTACTATAGTTCCCATATACTCGTGTCCTGGGGTGAAATTTTTATTAAATGGACTACCTCCTTTTATCATTGCTGGTGGACCATGACTTATTACATCCAAATCAGTTGCACAAATTGCTACTGCATCAATCCTTATTAGAACTTCTGATTTGCTTGGTAAAAGTACATCTTTTTGAGATAATTTTATCTCATTTGGGTTTCCTAATACCCAAGCTTTCATCGTTTTAGGTATTGGAAATTTTTTTGATGTTTTTATTGAATTATCCATTTTTCCTAACCTTTTCAGTTTTAGAAATAAATGTCAAGTTTGTGAAATCTCAAAATATATAGAGACTATTAAGTCTCTATATATTGAAATTAAGGGGAGGATAAATTAATCACTTGTAATTTAATACGACGAATATAAAAAATGTTTAATTCAAAAGTTTATATTCATCCTGTAAATAAATTATTCTTTCAATCAAAATTTTAGTTTCTTTAATTTGGTATTTGTCAAAATTTTTAATACTTCCTCTACATATACTTGTATTAAAGATACCCTCTTGAACTCTTAACATTTTTGAAAATTTAATTGAAATATCTATATGTTGATGTGTAAATGATAGAATAGGTAAAATCAAATTGAATAAGTTTCTAGCCTTTTCAACATTTCCTTTAATAGTGAGATTATAAATAGCGTTAAAAATTACTTCCATTGTAGAAGGAATAAAAGAATGAACACCTCTATCTATTGCTTCTATCAATCCCGAAACTGCCCAACCACCGCTTAGATGAAGTGAATTGTTAGTTAAATTTTTTATTCTAGAATACTTTGGTCCTGAGTTTACTACTTCTATTTTAAGTGCATTAAAATTGTTGATATCAGAATATAAGTTTATTATGTCATCATCTGATAAACCATTATCGTGCCAGGATAAATCCTGAATCATCAAGTTTTTAGGACCAAAAGATGCTATCTCATTAAAACATTCAATTAATTTTTTACCCTTCAAATTATCTGGAGATTGAACTAAAAACCAATTTGCTCCATTTGATTTAGCAGCTCTAGCAAGTTTTATTCTTTGTTCTTGATTAGAAGCACTACATCCTACAATTACAGGAATTCTGTTTTCTACTTGTTCTATTGCAAAACACATCAACTTGATTTTCTCATCAAAACTAAGATTCTGTGTTTCACCTGCAACAGCACCAATTAGCATGCCTGAACATTTGGTTTCAATAGTATGTTCTAATAATTTTTTAAGACTGATATAATCAATTGATTGATCATCATTGAATGGAGTGTGAAGACTTGGTGCAATACCATTTAATTCGGTATTTAATTCTCTAGCCATATTCAAGCTTAACCTACAATTGTACCATTTTCTACTTTTTCATCTAAACTTAATAATTTTACACCTTCTTTTGAGATGGCACCTAAAACAAGAACTTCAGAAATGACACCAGCTATATTTTTTGAGGGAAAGTTTGAAACAGCAATAACTTGTCTACCTAGTAATTCTGATAATTTATAATTAGTAATTTGAGCTGAAGTTTTTTTTACACCTACTTCATCTCCAAAATCTATATCCAAAACGTATGCTGGCTTTCTTGCCTTTTCATTTTTTGTGATTGATAAAATTGTGCCTATCAGGATTTTAAACTTTGAGAAGTTTTCAAAATTAGTTTGCATTTGAAGAGTTAAATTTCTTAACAGCCTTTTGATCTGACATTTTCAGAACTTTATTAGAATTCAAAAAACCACCTTCTTCAATAATTAAATCTCTATAAACCAGTTCTCCCTCAAAAACACCTGAAGACTTGATTGTTATTTTCTCTACCTCTATATCGCCTTTAAGAGCTCCATGAATAATTACATTTTTTGCTATTAATTTTCCAAGAAATTTTCCAGTATCTAATATTGTAAGATCGTCAATTGTCAGATTACCATCGAAAATACCTTTTAAAATGATACCTCCAGTCCCTATATAATTACCCTTAAATTTATCTTCATTTAATATTTGACTTTTATATTCCATATAAAATTCCATGAATTATTCGTTATAATTAAATTAAACTATTGATATCAAATTAATCAACCAAAAATTTGTTTTTAATTTTAATTTAAAATTTAGAGGTTAATATATATATCGTGCATAAAAATACAAAACTAATAATATTGTTGTGGATAATTTTTTCTTTTTTGACTTTGTTAAGTTTACCATTCTTGGCAAATAATAATCAAATTATTCAAAAAATTATGTCGTTTTGTGGTTTTTAAATTGAAGTAATAAAACTTCTTAAATCTTCTTCAATCGAATTATCTTGTATATGAAATCTGTCGATGACTTGAGTCCAGTCTGTATCTCTAAATTCTTGATTTAAATATTGATACTCTTTAGATGCTTTTATATCTTGTTCTAATTTAGACCTGGAATAAAGAATTAAAGCCAATGATCTAACATCCATAATTCTTAAATCAAAGCTATATTCAATTACCTTTGTATAATCCTTTGCAAAAAAATATCCAAGAATTAAATCCTTAATTCTATTATCTGAGGTAGACTGACCTTGCGGAATAGGATCAAGTTCAAAAGCTTTGTTTAGCAATTCTAAACCTTTATCAACTTTACCAACTCTAACTAAAACTTCGCCATAACCTGATAAAACTCTCGGATCATTTGGTACCATATTAAAAGCTTTCAAACCATGATCTTCTGCTAAAACGAAGTCATGATTACTTAAATAAACAGCAGATAACATTCTATGACATTCAAAATCATTTTCATTTAGTTCAAGAGCCTTTTCAATATTTTGTTTACATTCTTCCATGATTTCATCAGGAGGTTTATCACTAAAACCTCTAAACATCGCTTGACCTAATGTACAAACTTTCCAAGCATAAGCTTGAGCATTATTTACATCTGCTTCAATGGCTTTATCAAAATTTTTTATAGCCTCAATATTTGCTTCTTTTGTGAATTTATGATGATTATCTTTACCTCTTAACAGGTATTCGTAGGAACTTATATTTTCAGTTGGTTTCCTTTTCGATCTTTGAAGAGAACTTACTTCAATTTCTCCAAGTAATGCTATAGATATTTTTCTAACTATTTCGTCTTGAAGATCAAAAATATCTTCGATTACTCTGTCATATTTATTACTCCAGATTATGCTATCATCTTTTGCATCACTAAGTTCAATGTTTATTCTAACTCTTTTACCTGAAGCTCTGATACCTCCCGTTACTATAAAATCTAGATTAAAGTTATTTGAGAATTCCTTAATATCTTTATTTTCATCTTTAAAATTCATTGATGTTTGTCTAGATAAAATCTCAAATTCTCTCATCATAGAAAACTCAGTGATCAAATCTTCAAAAATTCCATCCACAAGAAAGCCACTATCTTCGTCATTACTGGTGTTAGCAAAAGGTAAAATGGCAAATTTTGGCTTTTTATTTGCTATATCTTTATTTTTGACACCAAATTTTTTTTTGCCATCTCCCAAAATTGAAAAAACTTCAAAATCGTTAGAAATGTTTTTGAGATCAACTTTACCCAGTGGGTGAATATTTTCATCAATTCTTTTATCAACTTGTTGTCTAACTATATTAGAAATTAGAATTTCAGCTACAGGGCAATGACTTTCAATACGTGCAGCTATATTCACTCCATTTCCATAAATATTTTCACCTTCTATAATTATATCATCTAAATGAATGCCTACCCTCCAATAAAGCTTTGGGTTTTTATTAGAGTCTTCATTTTGCTTTTTAATTTCTTTTTGAAACTCTATTGCTGCGTTAACACTTTTTACTGGGCTTTCAAATTCAGCAATAACTGAGTCACCTGCAGTATGAAAAATTCTTCCAGAGTATTTTTTGATTATTGGATCTATAATTTCTCTGCATAAATTTAAGCTTTCAAGAGTTCTTTCTTCATTATCTTGCATATGTTTACTAAATCCTACACAGTCTGTTGCAAGAATAGTTGCTAATTTTCTTTTAACTTCCGACAAAATATATAATTCCTTGTTTTTTTACTATAGTATTTAGTTAAACAAGTGTTAATAAGAAATAATGATTTTTTAAATAATTTTTTAAAAATTTATAAAAATATTGCAGTTTTAACTTCTAAGTAATAATTTTAATTTAAATGGACAAAATACCCAAAAAATTTATTCTCTTTTTGAGTATAATATTCTTAACTTTAGTAATAACATTCTTATTTTCATTCAAGTATGTTGAAAAATATTCAAAACTTAATATTTATCAATCATTCAAAAATCTTGATTTGAAAACTCATCAAAATAAGAAAATTTCAAGTTTAAATTTAAAAGGATCTTCGGTTTTTCTCTTTTTTGGTTTCACCAATTGTCCAGAAGTATGCCCAACAACATTATCAATATTACAAAATTTAATTAATAAGGAAAATAGAAATAATAAACCTATTAAAATTATTTTTGTTACACTTGACCCTAATAGAGATGATGTTGATACATTAAATGACTATCTTTCAAGCTTCGACAAATTTGTTATTGGTATTACAGGAAATATTAAAGAGTTAACTAAATTAGCAAAATATTGGAATGTTTATTGGGAAAAAATTCCTTATGACCAAAATGACTATAATATTAATCATACAGCTACAGTATTTATGATTAATGAAAATGGTGATTTTTCTGGAACCATAGCATGGGGTGAAAACGAGAATTCACAAAGGTTAAAAATTCGAAGCTTAATCGGTAAAATCAATTAACTTTATAACCAAATGATCTGATAACTTGTTTTATTTCAGAAGTTCTTAAAAATTTTAAAAATATTTTTGAAAAATGATTTTCTTTACCCTTTGCAAGTAGAATAACATCTTGTTTAATTTCTGGGTAAAATGTTTCAGAAACTTCTAAAAACACTCCTTTTTTAAGTTCCCTAAATCTACTTTTGTCAGAATAAGAAATTAATCCAGTTTTAATATTTCCAGAATATAAAAATGATACTACTTGATTAATGTTATTTGCATACACTAACTTGGTATTTATATCATCCCAAACATTAATGTTTTTCAAAAAATCTTTAGATGCCTTTCCATATGGTGAAACTTTTGGATTTGCAATAACAAGTTTATTAATTTTAATCCCTCTAAGAAATGTTCTTGCGTTTTTATATTTCTTTTTATTGTAGTTTGTCCATAAAACTAATCTTCCGATTGCATATGTAAATTGGGGTTTTTTGGTTACAAATTTCTTAGGTAACTTTTTTGGGGTGAATTGGTCTGCAGATAAAAATATTTCAATTGGTGCATTGTTAATTATTTGAGAATAAAGTTGGGAAGTAGAACCTTTAACAATCGTTAATTCAATATTGTTTTTTTTTTCAAACTTAGTCTTAATTAATTTTAATGGTTCTACAAAATTTGATGCAACTGCTAGACTTAAACTTTGTTTCGCATAAACGTCAAAGTTAAATACAATAAAAAAAATGAAAAAAAAATATATCATTTTTTATTTAAACTTTATTTCATAATCTTTAAAGTTTTTTGACATTTCCACTTCAGAGAGACCCTCAAATCTAGAGACTTGACCTCCCATCTCTTTTATTTGCGCCCAAAATTCATTTGAACTTTCCCTTCTAACTTTTTCGACAGAAGATTTTTTATCGAAAACATGAAAAATTTCAATTTGATTATCTGTCTTATCCATAAACGCTCTCAAAATTAACCCATTTTCTTTTTGAAACAAATGATCACTCCAGTCCTTTAAACTTAATACAATTGCCTTTTTGGCTAATTGGTTTTGAACTTTAATGGAAACTTGAACTGCATACATTATAACCTCATTTATTTTATTATGTTGACTTCGTCATTTATTTTTACAATGCCATGCTTAATTACTTTACAATATACCCCAAGATCAAAATGACCATAATGTTTATTCAACTCTAATGGAACATTTATATCTCTTTTTCCATTTTTTGGATTAACTGTTGTTGCTCGACATCTTTGGGTTCTTTTAAAGACTTTTAATTCAGCTGTACCTATTTTTAATTTTTTTCCTATCCATTTAAACTCTTCCCAAGGAGAACCTCCTATAAAGTTAAAATTTCCTCGAAATCGTAAATAATCAATTTTCTTATTAATTTTTTTTTCAAAATCTTTTATTGTTTCAAAATTTATTAGAGATATAGCTTTGTCAGGTATGTCAGAAAAAGAGTGTTTTAAGTTTTCATTTCTTTGTGTTTTATCAACTACCAATTTTGGTTTTTCGTTTAATTTTAAATTTAAATATTTACACATGAAATCAGATAATCTATTCAAGTCATTTTCATCATTAAGGCTTCCTTCAAAACATTTTTTATTTTTGAAAAGTAATTTTAAATAATTTTCTTTGAAATCCAGAGAAAAATCTAATAGTGCTAATTTTGAATCTTTAACTAGTGCAAGAAAATTTGTTTTTTTCATATAGATGGGCGACTTTTGGTCCAAGTTAGTATTGTATCTGGCAAAAGCAAATTTTCTATCTCCAAAAATCGTTGAAGCAGTATTTAATTCAACTTCTTTTAGAAACTCTCCTACAAAACCTTTTATAGGATATCTAATAATATTTTTTAATACTCTCATATTAATATTAATTTGTGTTTTGTTTTATAAAAATTTTAGTAATAATAACATTTTATATAAGTTATTGTTAATAGAAAATTAGATGAGTATTTTAAGAATTACCGTTAGAACTTTTCAAAATGTTGAACATGCTGAAATGTTTCTGCTAATGTGTAAAAAAATAGCAGAAGAAAATAAGACAGCAAATTTAAAATTTAATGTTAGAATTATTCAAAATCCCAAACAAAAAAAATCAAATTACAAGTGTTTGGGAGTATGATAATGAAAAACATATGAATGAAGTGAGAACTTATTTATCAAAAAATAATAATATACCTAATTCATTAGCTCCGAAAGAAGTTGTTTACCTCGGAGAAGTAGTAGTTTCAAACAAAACATCAATAACTTAATATAAATTTTTATTAATAAGAATAATCAAATATATTTAAGTTAGACTTAAAATTTAGTTTGTAACTTCAAACAAAACTTCTGGATTTGTCATTGTTTTAATTTCTAAAACATTACCATTTGGATCTTCAACAAAAAAAGTTTCTTGTTCAAACTTAGTTCCTTTGAATCTTCTGTATGGCTTATCTAAGTAATCTATTTCACTTGATTCTATTCTACGCTTAACATCTTGAAAAACATCTTCATTCAGATGAACTCCAAAATGTGGAACACAGACATCACCCATATCTACATGGTGGCGCTCACGGTGTTGTCTTGTCTCAGTCTGATGAAGCGTTAATTCATTTCCCCAAAAGTCAATATCAATCCAGTGACCTTCTTCTTGATTACCAGTTTTACATCCAAGTATGTCTTTATAAAATTTTAACGCTGTTGGGATATCTCCAGCTGGAACAGCTAAATGAAATGTGTTTGCCATGCTAAACTCCTAATAATTTAAACAATTGTATCACTAATTTTGATTATTTTCCATATTTTCGGGTGATGAGGGTTTATTATTCTTTTTAACTTTACATAAAGAATTCACAAACAATGCAATAATAAAACCCAAAAAAGTACCTTTTATTAAACCAATTCCAAACATAACTTTCCTTATTTATAGTTCTTTCAATAATTTTTTAAATATTTTCTTTGATTTACCATACAGTTTTACTTTTTTAATTTTGTCTAAATTACTTTTATCGTTATCAACAATAACAAGTCCTATCATACCCATTGCCTTGTGAGGGGTGCACTGATATAAATAAACACCTTTCTTTTTAAAAATAAATTCTGCATCTTTGTTAATCTTAGTCTTAAATTTTTTAACTCCTTTTGGCATTCCAATAAATTCAACGTTATGACCTTTAGAAACTGATTTCCATATTATTTTGTCATCTACATCTATTTTTGCAACTTTTACTGAATAAACCATTTTTTCTTTTCCCAACTTATTTAGCATCTCTATTTCAAGTGTTTTTGCTGAAAGCTGGAAAGAAAAAAATATAAAGCATAATGAGATAATAATTTTTTTAATCATAGATTTTCCTTTTGTGTACTATTACCCATTTTATATATAAATTTATTTTTAATTTTTAAACCCCTATTAAATGTTAATTTTTTGCGGTTCTGTTTTACCTAAAATTAAAAAAGCTATAATAAATAAAATTATTACAAAAAGCATCCCAGTTTTTTGACTATCAAAAAGCATTACTAAACTTCCATAAATCAGTGGTCCCAAAAAACTTGTAACTTTACCAGAAAAAATAGCAAAGCCAAAAAATTGTCCTCCTTGTTCTTCAGGAATAATTTTTGTAATTAGTACTCTACTCGATGATTGAAGAGGTCCAATAAAAAAGCCAAGGAAAAAGCTAATTACCCAAAAAAGAATTTCATTTTGTGTTAATATTAAAATCAATCC
>QCNN01000031.1 GCA_003213175.1 SAR116 cluster bacterium AG-426-B08
ACAAAAATTTTTAATAACTAAAAATTTATCTCAAAAAGATGTAGCAAGATTAGCTGTGAAGATTGTAGACTTTCCTGAATTAAATTTTGTTATGGCAAAAAAAAGAATATATCCTCAAGGAGGTATTACTAGTCATCTTACAGGTTATACTGGTACAGTTACAACTTCAGATCTTAAAAATAAAAATATTCCAAAAGTACCAGGTTTAGATATTGGAAAATCAGGTCTAGAAAAATATTTTGATAGTTACTTAAGAGGAGATTTTGGAAGAAAAAGAGATGAAGTCACTGCTAGAGGATTGATTATTGACTCAAATCTATTTGAAAACCCAATATCCGGAAGCAATTTAAAAACATCATTAGATTTAAGTATTCAATCCTATGCTCTTGACAGGTTAGAAAAAGGTAACTCTAAAATTATATCAAAAAACTCAAGTTATTTTAAAAATAAAATTAAAAATCCTATTAATAAAAATATTTTATCTGATTTTATATATTTGGATAAAAAAAACAGAGTTGTACCACCTGAAACTGGTTCTATCGTTGTAATGGATATTCATACAGGTGAAATTATTTGCTCTGTATCAAGCCCACATTTTAATCCAAACATTTTTTCAAGAGGACTTAATATTGAGGAATGGAAACAAATTAAAAATAATACAAGATCACCGCTACTCAACAGGTCTGTAGCAGGCTTATACCCTCCTGGTTCTACTATTAAAATGGCAATAGCTCTAGCAGCACTAGAAAATGATATAATAAACTTTAACACTAATTTTTTTTGCAAAGGTGTAAAAGAATTTGGAAATATGAAATTCCATTGTTGGGCAAAAAATGGTCATGGAAAATTAAATTTAACGCAAGCCATTGAAAGATCTTGTGATGTTTATTTTTATGAGCTTGGATTAAAAGTTGGGATTGAAAAGATAGCACAAATGCTTAGAAAACTAGGGCTAGGAAAAAGATCGAATTTAGAATTAGATGAAATTAGAAGTGGCTTAGTTCCATCAAAAAAATGGAAAATTAAAAAAGATGGAATAAGTTGGACTCCAGGAGAAACGATAAATGCATCAATAGGTCAAGGATATATGTTAACAAGCCCAATGCAGTTAGTAACTATGGCTTCAAGAATTGCTAATGGTATTTACGCTGTTAATCCAACTTTGGTAAAAGATAAAAAACAATCTTTTGAAAAACTAAATATAAGTAAAAAAAATATAAATTTTATTCAAAATGCTATGCAACAGGTAGTTATAAGTAATTTTGGTACTGCAAAAAACTCTAAAATAGGTTCCCCAAAATTTGAAATGGCAGGAAAAACTGGAACTGTACAAGTTGTAAGAATTTCAGAAGCAGAAAGAGAAAAAGGGATAATAAAAAATATTGATAGAGACTGGAAAAAAAGAGATCATGCTCTATTTATAGGATATGCACCTATAAAAAATCCTAAATATGCAATATCTGTAGTCGTGGAGCATGGAGGAAGTGGTTCAACAATGGCAGCTCCTATTGCAAGAGATGTATTTAAAAAAATATTCAATTTGAAAAACTAAATATTATGAAAAAAAAAATGAGTTTTTATAATAGTTCTATTGTGAGATGGGAAAAGTTATTACTAATTGATTGGTTTTTGTTATTTATAGTTTTAATTTTATGCATTATCGGAATTGGTTCTCTATATTCTGCTTCTACAGGTGATTGGCAGCCTTGGGCCTTAAATCATGCATATAGATGTATTATAGGATTAATTTTGGTTCTTATTTTATCGTTAATTAAACCTGAAAAAATTTTAAAATATGCATATTTTTATTATCTAATATCTATAATTAGTTTAATTTATGTTGAATTTTTTGGAGTAGGAGATGTTAAAAGATGGATTGACTTAAAGTTTATTTATATACAACCATCCGAATTAACTAAAATTGCACTAATTTTATTATTAGCTAAATTTTTTAGCGATTTTCCAATTAAAAAAAGTGGGATTATTTTTTATATGATACCATTTTTCTTGATTTCTTTGCCAACAGTATTAATCATGAACCAACCTGATTTAGGTACTGGTTTTATGCTTTTTTTGTTAGGTGGAGCGATTATTTTTCTTGCTGGCTTAAATTGGAAAATAGTTGTTTTTTTAATATTTAGTCTTCTTGGTTCTATCCCTGTTTTATGGCATCAATTATATGATTATCAAAAACATAGAATAATTGTTTTTTTGAACCCTCAAACTGATACACTTGGAAGTGGTTATCAAATAATGCAATCAAAAATTGCTATTGGTTCTGGAGGAATTTTTGGAAAAGGTTATTTGCTCGGGAGTCAAAGTAGACTAGAATTTCTACCTGAAAAACATACAGATTTTGTTTTTACTCTAATTGCAGAAGAAATGGGTTTTATTGGTTCATTATTGGTAATTTTGTTATTCATGTTATTGATATATTTGTTATTGAAAAATTATCTTTATGAAGAAAATTTAGCCAACAAAATCATCATATTTGGTGTATCTTTTCTATTTTTCTTATACGTTTCTTTGAATATTGGGATGGTTTCTGGTTTAATACCAGTTGTAGGCGCTCCATTACCATTTATTAGTCATGGAGGAACTTCACTTCTTACTGTTTTTATTAGTTTGGGTGTTGTACAAAGTATAAGAGTCCATAAAGACAAATATTAATAAATTTGGAGTAGTTAATTATGTTTAAATTTTTTACAAATAAAGATTGGTTTCTTTGGTCATGGGTTGGTGGTTTTATGATACTTCTATCAACTTGGTATCAGGTTCAATTAGATGTAAAAATAAATGAATGGTTTGGTGAATTTTATGACACTTTGCAAAAAGCTTTAGCTAAACCAGGCAGTGTTACTTTAGATGAATTTATAGGTTATTTGTGGTCTTTTGCTGGCGTTGCAGGTTTATGGATAGTTATTTCAATTATAACTGGATATTTTGTTGCACATTGGTTATTTCGTTGGAGAACAGCTATGGTAAATTATTATCATAGTATGTGGGATTACGCTAAAGATGTAGAAGGTGCCTCTCAAAGAGTTCAAGAAGATACAATAAAATTTAGTAGAATAATGGAAAGTTTAGGAGTTGGTTTCTTAGACAGTGTTATGACTTTATTTGCTTTTCTTCCTATATTGTACGGATTATCAAAAAAAGTTACTGAATTACCATGGATAGGGCAAGTAGACCATGCGTTAATTTGGGTAGCAATTATTGCAGCTTTAGGAGGAACAGCTTTACTAGCTGCAGTTGGTTTCAAATTACCTGGAATTGAGTATGATTTACAAAAAGAAGAGGCTGCTTATAGAAAAGAGCTTGTACTTGGAGAAGATAGCGATGAACATATGAAACCACCTACTATAGCGGAGTTATTTGGAAGAGTAAGGTATATTCACTTTAAAAGTTATTTTCACTATCTTTATTTTAATGCATGTAAATGGAGTTATTTTCAATTTATGGTAATTGTACCCTATTTAGCATTGGCGCCAACTATTGTTACAGGTGCAGTTACTTTAGGATTTGTCCAGCAAATAACAAGGGCTTTTGGCAGAGTTGAGGGTTCCTTACAATTTTTAGTTAGGAGTTGGAGCACAATAGTTGAACTAATTTCTGTTTGGAAAAGATTGAGAGAGTTTGAAAAACAACTTAACATTCCAAGAGGTTTAGATTTAAAAGCAAATTGATGTAAAAATATTTATATATGCAAAAACTGTCATTATCGATTGGAATACTTAGTTGGAGAGGTTACAAAAGTCTTCACAACGCACTAAAAAGTTACGAAAAAAATGGATTAAATTCCATGATTTCATCAAAGTTCATATGCCTTCCTGAATATACAAATGAAGGTATTAATCTCTCAAAAAAATATGGATACAAGCCTCTATTATATAAAAAAAATTTGGGTATATTAGATGGATTTAAGCAATTAGCTAGGAAAATGCCGCATGGTCCATTATTACTTTTAGAAAATGACTTACCTTTGGTAGAAAATAAATTAAAAACATATGAGCAATTATGCTTATCATTAGAGTTATTAAATAAACAAAAAACCGCACAAATTAGACTAAGAAGTAGAAAGTCACCTGGCTTACCCTTTGTAGCAGTTGAAAAATATAAAATGTATTGGGAAGATAGTTTGGCTAGCAAATTTAGAAGATTCATTAGACCTTTTAAGGCTAGAAAATTAATTGGTACCTCAGTTTATGTTTTAAAAAACCCAGATCTAAAACATCCAAGATATATAACAAATGTAGCAAATGGATTTTATTCTGTCTCTACGCAAGTTCTAAATTGGTCAAATTTAGCTATAATTGTCGATAGAGAGTTTTACCTAAAAAAAATAATTAAAAGAGCAGAATTAGTGAAAAACAAGAAAAATATTAATGGCTTTAAAAATATTGAAATTCAATTAAATGACCACTGGTGGAGAAGTCAAGATTGGGAGATAATTTTAGGTCCTGGTTTATTTTCACATGAAAGACTATTAGATAGAGGCTATTAGTTATTTTTTTTTATAGATTTATTTTTTTTATTAACTTGCCTTTTTCTTGCAATTGATAAAGAGTTTTTTGGAATATTCTCTGTTATGACACTTCCTGCTGCAACTGTTGCATTATCTCCAATTTTTATAGGTGCAATAAGAGTAGAATTTGAACCAATGAAAGTATCTTTACCAATAACAGTTTTATGTTTTTCATATCCATCAAAATTACAAGTTATTGACCCTGCTCCAATATTACTATTGGAGCCAACATTACTGTCGCCAACATATGATAAATGATTAATCTTTACATTTTTCCCTAATTTTGTTTTTTTTATTTCAACATAATTTCCAATCTTTGAGTTGGTTGCAATGTCTGAGAATCCACGAATTCTTGCAAAAGGACCTATTTTTACATTTTCATTAATGATGCATTCAGCAAGGTGAGTGAAAGAGTAAATTTCTGAATTTTTTTTAATCTTTACGTTATTACCAATCACAACATTTGGATGTATTATAACATCTTTTTCAATAATAGTATCGTGTGCAAAATAAATTGTTTCTGGATCTAAAAGAGTTACTCCAATTGAAAAAAAACTATCTCTAATTTTTTTTTGTGCAATTTTTTCAGCTTTATAAAGCTCTATTTTGTCATTGACACCTAAAATTTCATTTTCATCTATTTTAATTAAATCTATTTTCATACTTTTTTTTGCGGCAATTTCCACTAAATCAGTCAAAAAATATTCATTACTCAACGAGTTTAATTCTAATTTTGACAAAAGTTTGTATAAGTCTTTACTTTGAAATGCTATTAGACCACCATTGCAAAGTTTAATATTACTGATAGACTTTTTGTCTTCCAAAACTTTGATTGGTTTTTTATTTTCAGATAATATAATTTTACCATAGGAATTTTTTTCGTCTTTATTGAAATATGTTAATGCTATGTTATTTTTCTTAATAGAAATTGATTTAACTAATTTTTTCAGAGTATTTTTTGATAAAAAAGGTGTGTCACCATAACAAACTAATATAACCCCATTAAATTTACTAAAATGGTTTTTAGCTTTTTTTACCGCATCTCCTGTGCCCAGAGGTTTATCTTGAATTATGATGTCATAATCATCAATATATGTACTATAATCCTCTCTATTAGCTCCAACAATAATAATTTTATCAGGATTAATAGATTTATTAACATCAATTACCCAATCAATCATTTTTTTTCCTGCAATTTTGTGAAAAGTTTTTGGAAAATCAGATCTCATTCTAGTGCCTTTTCCCGCACTAAGTATTATAGATGCTATTTGCATATTTTATTTATATATTTTAGTTTAAAAATTTCAAATATATTAATTTATAAGTTATAAAGTATTTAAAGTTTTAATTAAAGGTTTTTAAATTCGTATGTGTGGAATTGTAGCAATAATAGGTAAAGAAAATGCATGTAGGCATGTGCTCGATGGTCTAAAAAAATTAGAATATAGAGGTTATGACTCCGCTGGTTTAGCCTACATTTATGATAAAAAAATGTTTAATATAAAATCTGTTGGTAAATTAAATAAATTGATAAACGCGATAGAAGAAAGTAAGTTCAGTAAATTAGAGTCATCAAAAGTTGCTATTGGTCATACAAGATGGGCTACGCATGGAAAGGTAAATATAAAAAACGCTCATCCAATAATTTATGACAAAAAAGTTGCAGTGGTTCACAACGGAATAATAGAAAACTATGAAAAAATAAAAGAAAAATCATTTCTCAAATCATATGACTTTGAAACTACAACTGATACAGAAGTGATACCAGTTTTAATTGATAATTTTGTTAAAAAAGGGAAATCTTTTTTCGAGTCAGCAAAATCAACATTAAAAATAATTGATGGGGCTTATGCATTTGCTGCAATTCATCAGGATTTTCCAAATGAAATATTTGTATCAAGAAACACCTCACCACTTGTCATAGGTATAGGATCAGATTTTAAAGTAGTTGGGTCTGACTCTCACTCAATAACTCAATTAGTAAATCAAGTTATTTATCTTGAGGATGGTGATTACGCTATAATTCGAAATAAAGAGATTGAAATTTTTGACAAAAAAGATGAAAAAACTCATAGAAAAATAGTAAATGTTAATACTGATATTGGCTTTGTTAGTAAAGATGGGTTCAGACATTTTATGGAGAAAGAAATTTTTGAGCAACCTAATGTACTAATAAATACAATAAGCTCTTTGCTGCAAGAAAACGATAAAATTGACATAAATACTCAAAAAATTGGAATTAAAAAAAATAACGCTATATTGATTTCAGCTGCTGGAACAAGTTTTTATGCAGCAATTGTAGCCAAATATTGGATAGAAAAAATTGCAAATATCGCTGTCAGTGTGGAGTTAGCATCAGAGTATCGATATAGAAATCCTTCAAATGTAGGGTTTTCTAGTATGATAGTTATATCTCAGTCAGGTGAGAGTATTGATACATTAATGGCTATGCGCGAAGCTAAAAAATTAAATTTAAAAACAACAGCAATAGTTAATGTTGAGGGAAGTACAATCGATAGAGAGGCAGATTATTCATTATATACAAGAGTGGGTCCCGAGATTGGTGTTGCTAGCACCAAGTCTTTCACATCACAATTAACTGTTCTTTTTTTAATAGCCATTAAATTAGCAAATGAAAACAAGACTATTAATCACAAAGAGTATCAAAGCTTTATAAAATTAACAAAATCGCTTCCAAATTCTTTATCAAAGTGTCTTAAAATGAATGATGAAATTATTGATATAGCCCAAAAAATTAAAAATACATCTAATACAATTTTTTTAGGTAGAGGTTATCTCTATCCTCTTGCTTTAGAAGGAGCTTTAAAATTAAAAGAAATAAGTTATATACACGCAGAAGGTTTTGCGGCTGGGGAAATGAAGCATGGACCAATAGCTTTAATCGAGGAAAATTTACCTGTAATTATGTTTTTGATTTCTGATGGTTTAGAAGACAAGTCTATTAGCAACTTGCAAGAGGCTGTTTCTAGGGGTGCAAGAACTATTTTAATAGGTGATAGAAAAAGTATAAAAAAAGCAAAATTTGTAAATTATTCAATTGAAATCCCTGAATTTGAAAAAAAATTTGCATCTACTTTTTCCCCAATTTTAATGGCTATTCCTGCACAATTGCTAGCATATCATGTTGCTAGAGAAAGAGGTACTGATGTTGACCAACCAAGAAACTTAGCGAAATCTGTGACAGTGGAATAATTTCAACTGATGAAATAACTTTTCCAAAATATAATCATTATTTGTGTTTTACTGTAACAGTTAGAACGAATAAGTTTGCATTAAAACAAAACCAAAAATATTCACCAGAACAAGAAGAAATTTTTAAAAAAATAAAATCATTACATCAATTGGGATTGGGTTATAGAAAAATTGCAAATAAACTTAATGCAGAAAAAATTAAAACACATAAAGGTAAAAAGTGGTGGTGTAATAATGTTTATTCAGTTCTCAAAAGACATAAAGAAAGAAAAGATAGGTTAGATTATATCAATAAAGAATACGAACCAATATGGGGTAAAATGGAAGTTAGATTGTTAAAGAATTAAACTAATCTTTATCCAAGTCTTTTATTTCTTTTTGAATTTTTTGGATTTTTTTAACCTGAGATTTGTCTGTAAAATTCATAATACTTGAAATACCCCATAATGGAACAGTAATCAAAGTACAGATTGTACCTATACCAAATGAATATAAATATAATAAATTTGTATCAATTGCTAGACTGCTTAATTGAACAAAGTAATTTATTCCTAAGGGAGATAAAACAGCAGTACCAAAAATAACAATTATAAATAAATTTGCAAGAAAACGAAGTGCACTTATTGTAATCAATATTGTTATCAATACAATACCAGAACAAATTAAACTTGTTTGTGTGATGATTTCTTCCATTCAAACCTCCTTAAACAAAATTTTAATTATTTAAACATTATAATTATTATTTGAAAAGTTTTATTAGGATAAATTTTGTGATTTGTACCTTAATGAAATAAAGACAAATAATTTAAAAAATTTCATATAATAAGTTCAACTTATTTCATCAGTTGAATATAATCGGTAACTGTCGAATAAATCATTGATTTTATTGAATAAATTTATCATAAAACACGATAAGACAGAATATTTTATGAGTATATGAGTTTGATAAGATATTATCTACTCACTTCACCCCACCCAAAACTGATAGAAATTGATTTGAACTTCCTTTATGAATTATTAGAATGAAGTTATGAGAAAACTTTTATTAATAACTTGGGTTTTAGTTTTTCAATCATTCTCTACCTATGGAAATTCAATTGAAAAAGGAATTATTTGTAAGTTTTTAGATGGTGATCCTAAATACGAGTTTGAAATACTCATGGAATTTGAGACTACCTTTGTTAAGAAAAAAAAGTATGATAGGGCAACATCAGAAACTTGGATTATGAAAACTATTCCTTCAGATGTAAGTTATTTGTTTAAGGGGGACTCTGTAATTAAACATTATTTTACAAGAAAAAACGATTTAATTATATTAAATAGTAAAGACACACAATATGATACAGAAACTCATACAATTTCTTGGAAAGTTTTTGAAAACGATCTAAAGACGTATAAATTAGAATTGGACAGAGAGAGTTTAAAATTAGATAAAAGAGATTATACAGTGAGTTATAAAATAGTAACAACTAGACAATGTTCAGTATGGTCTGTTTTAGAGTATGAAACCAAATTAGATGATTTAAAAATTAAGTATCAAGAAAATTATGATAAGTTGAGAGATAAAAACAAAATTTAATATAAAAAAATAAATTTTGAATAAAATAATGTATAAAAATAGTTTTTAAATATTTCTGACATAACTTTTTGGAACTTTCATAAAAATGGGTTTTCATTTTATTTTGGACCATACACTTTAGCAGGTTTAAATTTACATGCTGAACTTCTGAACTTTAAAGATATAGATATTTTCTTAACATCATTTGGAAAATCTATTAGATAATGATTTACCTAAACCTAATAAAAATTAATTTGAACTTACCTCATTCATAATTAAAATAATATTATGAAAGATTTTTTATTTAAATATTTTACACATTATGGAAGAGCAAAAAGGTTAGAATTCTTAATTATTTTTTGTATATTTCAATTTGGTAATTTGTTAATGCTTTTTGTTCAAGATTTTATAATGTTTTTTGATTTAAGGGGATTTTTTTTTCTAATCTCACTTGTGTTAATCATATCAGTTTCAATTAGAAGATTACATGACATAAATTATTCTGGTTGGTATTTTTTACTGATTTTTATACCTTTTTTAAATATAATTTTGATTTTTTTTCTTTTTTTAAAAAAAGGTAAAATAGAAAAAAATGATTACGATTATATTATTGCTGATGAAAAAGAATAATTGTAAATGCAATAAGTATCAAATTAAAAACACCCCCACCCAAAAATGACAGAAATTGATTTAATATCTAACTAAAAATGTTAGAATTAATTTAATGAATTTAGAAAAGGCAATTAAAATAGCAGTAACCGCTCATTTTGGAGCAAAAGATAGGGGAGGTAAACCCTACATTCTTCACCCTCTAAATGTAATGATGAGGGTTGAAAAAGAAGATGAAAAAATTGTAGCAATTCTTCACGATGTTGTTGAGGATACAGATTGGACATTTGACGCATTAAGGAAAGAAGGATTTTCAGAAATTATAATTGAAGCACTTCATTCAGTTACAAAATTTAATGATAATGAGGACTATGAAGAGTTTGTGAAAAGGTCTTTAAATAATGAGATAGGTCGCATAGTTAAAATTGCTGACCTCAAAGAAAATTTAGATGTAACAAGAATTGGAGAACTTAAGGAGGAAGATATTTTCAGAATTAACAAATATAAAAAGGCACTTAAAGTTTTAAGTTTTCAAAAGTAAATATTATTAAGATAAAATTGAGTTTAATTACTATTTAGTCAAATTATCCTGCCAATAACATTCTTCTAAAAAGTTTATTTCTTTGGTTTATAATGTTATCAATTTTTTTAAAATGTTAATAAAATAATATTATAATTAAAGTTGAGGAATATTTAGTATTGAGAACAGTATAGATTGTGAATTTAGAAACACTATTATGTTGTGTATTAATTATTGGGACACTTATTTTAGTTTGAATGAAAAAATTTATTATTATTAGTAACTTAATATATTATTCTAAATCAATTCCGTTACAATCCAATATGTGAAAAATACTAAAACAAAAGATTTAATAAAATTATTATCTGTTAATATAAATTTGATAATCTTTTGATGTGGTATAATAAATTTATAAAAGAGATATTTTGATATTCAATATAATAAAAAATTTTTTTAAAATAATAATGTTTATTTTTTTGTTACTTTCGTCAAGTTGTGGACTGTTAGCAACATACGAATTAATTGAAGAAAATATCAATCCAATCGAACGTGCAAGTGACGGGTATATAAAAGGTTATGACCTTTATAGAGATGAGATTTCAAAATGTAGTAAATTAACTAAAGACGAAATTGGAAGTTGTATCGAAAGCGCATTAAAAGCAGAAGGTGCAACGGAGGGCATAATCCCAATTATTGCAATTTTTGGAAACGTAAGTGTCTTGATTCTAATTTCATGGTGGCATTTTAGAAGAAGAAAGAAAAAGAGGTTTAGCAGAAATTAATGAGTAGTTTTTTTAGAAAAATTGGAAGTTTATTTCGTAATGAAAAAAAATATTTAAGTGAAAATAGTAAAGGTTTTTCAATAATTGAACCTAAAATAATTATACCTCCTCAACCTTCAATTTTTAATAATTCTTTTTTACAAAGTTCTGCTGATATAATTGAACATATTAATTTACAAGTTGAAAATTTCTTTAAAGTCTCTGTTTACAAATCTATACAAGACAAAAACATTAATAGCACCATTGATCTTACTCATCATCTTTGTTCCATGCATGCTGTAAAACTTTTTTCATTACTTTATTATTTTTCTTCGGTTTCACTTGAAGAAGGTGATAAACGTCACGCTGATGAAATCAATACTCTAATATATGGTGATATGCAAATATACATGGTTTATTTAAGTTGGAGATTTTTTATAAATGCAATAGAAATTGTTCAAAAGAACCAATTATTCTTTAAAAATTTCTCTATAATGAATTATATGGAAAATGAAGATAAATCTTTTCAAAATTTATTAGCAAGTGTTGCTGTTCAAACAAATATAGACAATAAAAAAGATTTTAGTTCAGAGAATTACGATTTTTTTATTGATTGCTTTATGAATAGAAAAAATGACGTCACTTATTCAAAAGTAGATAATATAGAAAATGCTGCAAATACTGATCTAGATTTCCTTAATAATGTTGGTATTTTAGATAACAAACCCTATGAAATGGTCAATTACATTAAATTAAAAGATTTTTTTAATAATCCATTTGTATCTCGAAATGAACATTATCTTGATTCAGTTAAACAAACGAATTTTTTCAAATATTTGAAAAATTTTAGAACGTTTTTATATGAATAAAAAATTTAATTTTATATTGGGCAGTCCTTAAATTTAGAACCAACTGTTTCAATAACTTTAGGTATCTCTCCAACAGTATTACATATTTTCAAAATATTTGGACAATCTTTGAAAGGATCTCCACCACATGCTTGTCTTAATATATCAAAACCCCCAGTTTCTTGAACTGTTCTAACACAGGTGAATATGAAGATATCAGCATAAGAGCATTTGTCTCCTGTTATGTATGAACCTAAATTCATTTTTTTAATATGATTTTCAAGGTACTGAATTCTTTTAAGATGAAGGGTAGTTAGATTTGATACCCCAACTTCCTTCCCTCCTTCTGCAAGTGTGTCTGTAAGACGTAAATTTCTCCAAAATGCCTCATTATGACCTGTTATTATATCGTGAAATGGAGAGAGGACAAAAGAATAATAATCTTGTGCCCATGACCAATACATATTTGATAATGCTGCATTTTCAGTTGATGTTGGTGTAAGTGGTCCAGGGTATTTTGTTACTAAATATTGAACAATTGCTGACGAGTCATTTAATTCTATCCCATTAGAGTGATCTTTTAACCATGGTATAGTACCGAAAGGCGCTTCTGTATATATAAAAAGAATAAAAAAAATTCGGATATGTAATAAAAGAGGGTACTAATACACAGAAAAGTAATACTATGAATAAATAGATCTTTTAATAGAAAAATTTCATTATAATGAAGGAAATTTAAAACTTATATCAAAAGAAATGGGAAGAGGTGAAAGAGGAATTAAAATGAAACTTATCGAGTTAGGTTTAATCGACAAAGATTAAAATGTGGGAAGTTTATAAAAAATTTTTTATGATGGTTGGGGTAAGTATTATTTTCGTCTTTGTTCTTTATTTGTTATGATAACCATATGAAAAAAATATTCATACACATCTGTATATAATTGTTCAAAATTTTAATTTTATTTAAAGTAAAAATATTAACCAAACTTTTATCAACCACCTTCAAACTAAACTCAGACTATTCTTCTGAATACTTTCTATAAACTATTCTTCTTTAAATTTCTTTTTTAACTCTTGAATTATTTCCAAAAGGTCAAAATCTACGGTATGGTTGGATCTTTTTTTGCGTAATACCCCCTTGCCGAAACAATCAGTCACAGTGGAGTGAATTTAAAGTAACATATAGAAATTTACCTAATTTTTATCCAAATAATGGTTATTTTTTTACTAATACTTTAGATATTGAAACTGAATCTCTTTCATTAAATTATATCAATCCGACAAACCAAAACAGACAGAATGTAAATATGAAATTACACAATGAAGGTTGGAGTAATA
>QCNN01000032.1 GCA_003213175.1 SAR116 cluster bacterium AG-426-B08
TTTCTGATTATCTTCTGAGTTGTGATTTAAGAGGGAAGGCTATACATGCTTCTCAAAGAAGCAATCAAAAAAGATTTGATAGGTATGATAAAGCATACGCAACAATTCAATCACATCAATTCCATAATTATTCAATGAGATTTGTAGAAAGAAATTTATTTTCATCTGATTACCGCTTGGGAGTTAGAAATAAAGTAACTTGGTCTTATTATGATGGTTCTGTTGAATTAAAATACACTTATTTTTCAAATACTAATAAAATTAACTTAACAATAGGTAAGCCTGGCTCCGCGGGCAGCTACGATAAATGGGGTGACTGCAATAAATCATATGTAGAAGCTAAAAACACTAATTCACAAAGTGTATGGTTTAAAGATTTTGATGACGAAGTTCTATGCTTTAATGCTACTAAAACTTATGATAATAGAAAAGTTTGGAATCTTTCCAATGAAGGGCATGTTAAAGAAGCTAAATCTAGGGGTTTAAAATGTGGAGTTAATGAAGATGATATAATTGTTGTATCAAAAGCTAAAAAGTCAAAAGAAATAGGTGTATCATCTAAACTAGAAAAAGAAATAGCTAAAAGACTTGAAGAAGAACGTAAACGTAAATCCTTAGAAAAAGAAATTGCAGAATTAAGACAAAAGAATAGAGAACTTCAACTACCTAAAAAGATAAAACAAAAACCATCAAAAGAAATAGGATCAGGCTTTTACGTAAGTAAGTTTAGACACATCGTAACGAACCAACATGTCGTTAATCAATGTAAGAAGATAACTGTAGGTGACAGTATGAACTCGCAAATACCTGCAGACTTGATAGCGTCAGACAAACGTAATGATTTAGCTATACTCCAAACTGTGTCTATGGAAATGGCATCTGCTGACACAAAAACATTTGTGCAAAAATTAGCTATACAGATAGTGCCTATTATCTCAGGTGGTCTCATGAGGTCTGAGGATGTAAGTGGAGGAGAAGAAATACTTGTATCAGGTTATCCATTAGGTAATATGGTTAGTGATACAATTAAGGTTACAAAAGGTATTGTTAGTGCTACTAAAGGAATGGATAATGATGTAAGTCAATTTGAGATTGATGCTATTATAAGAAAAGGTAATAGTGGTGGTCCTATTTATGACAAACGAGGAAACATAGTCGGAGTAGCCGTATCACGATTAAATGTGAATAGAACTGATACAATCAATTTTGGTATAAAAGGATCCACAGTAAAACAGTTCCTCTCAGCTCACGATATACCAACGAAATGGTCTAATAGAAATAAAGATTTAACTTCAAAGGACATTTATAAAATAGCCTCTAAACAAACTGTTATGATTGTTTGTCATCGCTAATAATCGGTACTGTAAATAAACTATTAACTAGGCATAAATATTATTTCTTTTAAAAGTCCTTTTAAATCCTAATGAGGAGATAGTTCTTAAAAAAAACTTTGTATATTTTTAATTATACTTACTGGATTTTCCTCAGCTAAATAGTGACCTGAAACGATTGAATTACCATTTACTTTTTGTAAACAATATTTTTGCCAAATACATAGAGGTTTATACCATTGCTCAATTTTTCCTTTAGAACCCCATAGAACTAGTAAAGGCATTTTGAGTTTATTATTTTTTTCTCTGCTTATATTATCATCATGCAAGTCAATCGTAGAGGCTGCTCTATAATCCTCACAAATTGAACTTACAGTTTTTGGATCTTTAATACATTCTAAATAATCCTTTAATGCCATTGGGTCAAAGAAATTTGTATCTTTCTTTTCTCTTGACGTATGTGCAAAAAACCATTCTTCTGGCGCCTTATTTATTACCATTTCTGGGATAGGCTTTCTTTGAGCAAGCCAAAACCAATGGTAATAACCCATTGCAAATTTCATATCTGCTCGTTCAAAATGTTCAATAGTAGGAATAATATCTAATAAAATCATTTTTATTACTTTTTCAGGAAAATCTAAAGCTAAACGATGAGCTATTCTGGCGCCTCTATCATGTGCCACAATGTAAAAAGTTTTAAAGCCTAGTCTTTCCATAAAGTTTACCATATCTTTTGCCATAAATACTTTCGAGAATGGTTTATGATGATTTGTTACTTTTGGTTTAAAAGATTTTCCATAACCGGGGATATCTGGACAAACTATTGTAAAATTTTTAACTAAATAAGGTGCTACCTTATGCCACATAACATGAGTTTGAGGGTTCCCGTGAAGCATTAATAATGGAGGACCCTTACCAGCTTTTCTATATCGAATATTACCTTTTTTTATTTTTAAATAAGATAGTTCAAAATCTCTAAAAAAATCCATTTTGATTTTTCCTTTTGATGGTTATGGTACATTATGAATTTTATTAAAAAATCTAATTTCAAGTAACAATAGTTTTCAATTTTATATTTATTGATATTAAGTAATTTAATCAATCATTAGTCTTAAAACATTGTAATTAGTGATTTTTTACAAAGATGTACTCAACTCGAAGTTTTCTGTTAAACCTAATCCACCATCAATGGTTATTACTTGACCAGTAATATATGAAGATTTTTTAGATAATAAAAAAAATACTAGTTCAGCTACCTCACTAGCTTTAGCCCTTCTTTTTAATGGAATTATTTTTTTTAACAATTCTTCATGATCTTGATTAATATCTTTTTTCTCTAAATTAAGCCTCTTTACAAGAGCTGGAGCAACTGCATTTACTCTTATACAACTTTCTTTTCCAAATTTTTCTGCTAAAACCCTAGTAAGATGATTCAGTCCAGCCTTTGATACATGGTAAGCCCAACTACAATTCTTATTTGAAACTTCTTCTGATATTACAGATGAAATGTTGACAATCGAACCATTTTTAGAGGATTTTAAATATTTATAAGCATAATTAGATAGATATAATGTTCCTGAAATAACAGTTTCAGATTGTCTTTTCCAGTCATTAAATAATAAGTTGTCTACGTATTTTTTTTTTCTTTTTGGTGCAGCATTATTTACTAAGAAATCAATAGAATTGAAGTCTTTAAATATTTTTTCTACCGCTAATTTGCAATTTGTTTTTTTTGAAATATCAAAATTATAAAAATTACATTTTCCATATCTATTTAAATTTTGAAGTAAAATACCATTATTTTGAAATTCTTTATCAATAATAGCAACATTACATTTTTGTTTTAATAACTTTTTGGCAATTTCGAAACCTATTCCACTTGCACCTCCAGTAATTATTGCTACTTTTTTATCTTTCATAATTCTTTTACCTAATAATTACTTCTAATTTCAATCCAATTAACATTTGAATGGGTCTTGTGCCCTAAAGTATCTACTACTACTTTTGCAATATCCTCTGGTTTTAGAGCTTTTTTTAATTTATTTTCTTCAGTCAATTGTGTATTAACACTTCCAGGAGCAATTAAAGTAACTTTGATTTTATACTTCTTAAGGTCTAAATACAATGCTTCTGAAAACCCTTGCATACCAAATTTTGAAGCATTGTAGGCAGTCCCACCTTCAAAAGAATATCTACCTGATCTACTACCTAAATTAATAATTTGAGGATTTTTTGATTTTTTTAAATAAGGTATTGATATTTTTGAACAATTAAAGGCTCCTGTTAAGTTTGTGCCAATTAATTTATTCCATTCAATAAAATCAATATCTTCAATTGATTTTTTAAATCCTACTCCTGCATTATTAATTAAAATATCTAAACCACCTAAAAAGCTAATTGCTTTTAAAATCATATCTTTTACTGCTAAAAAATTAGCTACATCACAAACTGAACCAGAGATTGATGATTTATTTATTTTTTTTAAATTATTAATTGATTTATTAACTTTATCAATGTTACTAGAACAAATAAATACTTTAAATCCATTTTTTAATAGTAATTTAGCTGTTGCAAAACCGATTCCAGAGGAACCACCAGTAATTAAAACATTTTTACTCATCTTTTGTATCATTTAGTTAGCCAAAATTTTTGGTTTTCTAAACAATCTATGTACATGAGGGTATCTCATAAGCATTTTTCCTAATCCATCAAAAGTATTGCCAAACTCATTATTAAAGGAATTGATTAATTTTTTTTGAGAGTTATTGTGGGATATTGAAAGATTAATTTTTTTATTTTTATAAAACTTATTTGGTTTGATATCAAAATTAAATTTTTCAATTTTCTTAAAATCAAAATAAAAATTATTTTCAAAATCATTGTTAATAAAAATATCAGATTTTCTAAGTAAACTATATTTTTCAAGTTCGTTAAGATATTTTTCTAACAATTTATCATTAATTGAAGAATCAAAAAAATATTGTTTTGCAATTGAAAAAAAAGTTTTATTTATTTCAGGGTAAATTTTAAAAAATGCAGTAGCTTTTGATAGAGAAAGCTCATTAGCTCCTTTTTCATCATTTAAAACACTATCAACATTTTTAGTAACAAAGTTTTTTAATGAATTTTTGTTATCCCATAATTTTTGAGAGGTTTCATTTTTAAAGTCATTATACAACTTTTTTATATATTTGTTTTGTCTCCTTTTTTTAAAAAACTGATAAATCAAGTCAAACCATGATATGTTAAATGCTTTACACAAGCCTTGAAGTTCTAAAAATATTTTTCCATTATGAAGTATCTCTACAGTAAGATTCATTTCTCTGCATTCCAAGTATTCTTCAAAACTCATAGTTGAGCTAGATATTAAAATTTCTTCACTTTCAACAGATATTACTTTTTTGTTAAAAACGTCATATACACCGTAAGATCTTGGCATAATTCTATATTTTGTTTTCATTTTATAATCTTGTCTGTTTTTAAATGTATTTAATTTTGTTTGAGGAATCATGATAAGTTGAAACATTCTGATATTATCAAAACCGCTCTCAACAGCATCTTTTAAGGTTTTAAAATGTGTTTTTTTTGTATCCCCTGGAAGACCTAAAATTATTTCTGAATATGTTCCTGTATTTTTAGAATTTGCTTTCTTTCCTATTTCAGATAATTTTTCAATTGAAATATTTGAACGATCGATATTCTTTAAAACGTTTTCATCAGTTGATTGTAATGATGCTGCTAAGTTAATAGCTCCATTCAATAGTTTAGCAATAGAAATAACTCTTTCTTTTTGATTTTTTCCTGTTGAAACATGAATATATTTTGGATAATTATATTTTTTTTGGCACATTGATATAATTCTGGCCTTATCCAAATCTTGTTTATACATTCCAAAATTTGCGTCAGAAATAAATAAGTTTTTAATTTTTTTTGTTTTTTTAGAAATATATTTTAATTCATTTTCCAGGTTTTCATTTCTCTGAAAAACTTTATTATAATAAGATGTGCCTTCGCTACAAAACGCACAAGAAAATGGACAACCTCTAGTAGTATGGATCATTGGAATTAACTTATTATCAAAAAATTTATCCATTAAGCCCATCAAATATGGCGAGGGTAATTCTTCAATATTAATTCTAGGTAATACGTCACCTTTAACTATGCTACCAGATTTATCTTTATAATGAGTATTACCTATCAGAACACTTTTAGATTTTAAATCATTTATATTAAATTTAAATTGTTCTAATTTATCAAATAAGTTTAAAAAAGCTTGTTCTCCCTCTTGAGCAATATAAAAGTCTATAAAATCATTTGTTTTCCAAAATTCCTTCATTTCATTTTCTGTCAGATCATAATTTGGTCCACCAAAAACTATTATAGTTTTTTTATTACGTATTTTAATATTTTTTGCAAATTCAGACGAAATATCAAAGTTCCACGAGTAGTTTGCAAAACCAACTAAATCAGGGATTTTTTTTTCAAGTGCATCATTTAAATCTTCAGGATACTTAAATAACTCTATTTTTACTTTTTCTTTTCGATGTTTGATTAGGTAGGAGCCAATTAATCCAATTGAAAGAGGGAACACATTTGAGGATAGAATAAGTCCTTTATGTGTAAGGTCTGCTAAGTATATTAATTTTTTTTTCATTCCATATTTACTGAACTAAATCTATTATTGTTTTTGCAATTTTTAGACCATATTGTTTTATAATATAAAACTAATTAAATAAAGAATCTCATGATTATTCAAATGTTAAAACTTTAAAACATATTAAATTAAATTCACTATTATTTGTTATATAATTATTCTTACTTCCACTTACAAAGTAAATTCCTAAACACAGATGATTTAGTATTTAAATTGAAATATTTAAAGACAAAATACACATTAAAAATTAAGGATAATAAATATTAAAGTTTTATTTTTTTACAGAAGCATAAATATTAGTTGATTCATTGATTTGCAAATCAAATACATTCGTTTCTACAATTTTGTCTGACACCAAAAAAAACTTATAACCTAAATTTATGAGAAATTCTCTTATTAATAGTTTATTTTCTTCTCTAGTCTCAATTATAATATCAGGTAAATTATTTTCTATTATGTTTTTTGCTCCCAACAGAACCTTATAATCTTCGCCTTCAGTATCTATCTTTATACCTTTTACCTTTCTATCATCTTTCAAGGATAAATCATCAAGCTTTATAACACTTACTTTTTCACCATTTTCTGAGATTTTTCCACCTTTTGACATAAATGAAAGGTCAGGATGAAATAAAAAATTTTTAACTCCAGTTATATCAGATGCTGCAGCCAAAATTTTAGCGTGATTTTTTACCAAACCATTTAATCTTAAATTAGACATCATTCTAGCTACATTTAAATAACTTGGCTCTATTGAAATTACAAAATTGTTAGAATTAGCTTTTAATCCTACAATTGTATATAAACCTGTATGAGAACCTACATCAATGTATATTCCCTCTTCCTTTGTAATATTATCCCATAAATTTAAATCATGATAATTTTTATGTTCTTTCCAAAAATGTTCAACAACAGATGTGTCATCATTTTGAACACACAATAAATAAAATTTTAAATTACCAGATGAAAATTTATATATTCCTGATAACAATGGAAACTTGTTAAAATCTTTCATGCTCAGTTTGCTATAATCTAGCTTATTTTTATTTTTAAAATTTTTAGCCTCTATTGTCATTTGATATTATCGTCCAGATTTTTTATCAATTTTTTTATTGTATCTTATACGTTTTATTAAAAACTAAATGTAACAAAAATCAAGTAATATGAGACTTTTAACTAATTCTTACAGCAATAAAATTAACATAATAGTAGTTTGATTAGACGTTGATTAAAGTTTTAATGATTTTAATTCTTGATGCAACATTCCCTCAATTAAAGGATTTCTGTTAATTCACTATTTATACATATAAGTTATTTGATTTTTCTTTTTTTTATTTTTGAAACTATAAACACCCCAAGACATGATAAAAATAAACCCAGGAAGTCCACAAAAATAAATTTTTCTTTTAATATTAAATAGGCTAGTAAAGCGGAAACAGGAGGAACTAAAAAGAATAAAGTTGACGTTTGATTTGCTTTATTATTTTCTAATAACCACATTAAAATCAAAAATGCACCAAGTGAAACTGCAAATATTTGCCATGACATAGCAAGAAGAAAATCATCTGAAAAATTTATTAAAAAATTTTCAAAGCAAATAGCAAGGAAAAGATGAAAAACTGAGGCACTTAATGCTTGTAAAAAATTGTTTCCAGATAGAGATAAATTAGACCCTATTTTTTTTTGCCAGATTATTGCTAATGAAGAAGAAATAAGGCCAATAACCCCTGCAAAAAATGCTATTATACTTAAATCACCTATCAGATCAGAAATGACAATTATACTTGCGCCACTAAATCCTAAAATAATTCCTATCCACTGATATTTAGTAAGAGTTTCATTTAAATAAATTTTAGCCAAAAAAGATGTTAAGATAGGTTGTAATGACACTATTAAAGCAATTAGTGTAGCTGATATGCCTTTAGATAATGCATAAAAAACGCCACCTAAATACACTCCATGAAATAATAATCCGCTAATTGAAGCATCTATAAAAGCTTTAAACGAAATTTTTTTATTTTTTGAAAAAATAATAAAAAATAAGAAAAAGAAGAACGCGACAACACCAAATCTTATGGAAAGTGATAGGAAAGGTGGTGCATTATCAACTATTATTTTGCTAGTAATAAATGCTGATGACCATAGTATTACAAATATAATTGGTATTATATTAAAAATCTTAATAACTTTCTTATTTTAGGGACTGTTTAGATAATTTATCTAGCATCTTCCTTTGATATATCATAATGCACTTAAAACTTTCTGTATTTTAAATAAGCTTCTTCTGGATCCATTCCTTTTAAGATTTCTTTTCTCATTTCACTTTCTGTATTCATTACTTTTTCTGTATCAGTAATTACTTCTTCAACCACATTTTTTGGAATAACAACAGCTCCATCCATATCTGCAATAAGATAATCGCCAGAACATATAGTAACTGTACCAATCGTAATTGGATCACCTAAATTGTCATATTTCCATCTTTCAACAATATCAGCAGCAGTTGAAAGTTTACAAAATACAGGAAACTTTGCTTTTAAAATTTCCTCGACATCTCTACAATGCCCATCCATTAAATAACCCTTAGTACCCTTAACCATAAGTGCACGTGCAGATAATTCCCCCATTAGAGCCACTGAATTAGTATTTGGTTGACAAACTAAAACTTTTTCATTTGGAACACGTGATAATACTTGTGACCATAAAAGCAATGAGTCATGTCTTGATAATGTTTTATCTATATGTCCTGAAATTGTAAATATTTCACCAAATATCTTTTGACCTTTCTCTAAAGCTTTAATTTCAGGTGGCAGGACGCAATTTCCAAAACCTTTTTCTCTTAGAACATCATGAATAGCACTAGCATAACATTTTGAAAGACGTTCTGTTAAATTATTCATAATCAATTCTCCATTAAATATAATTTACAGTCCAAATACCTATATTAAGGGATTGTTTTTAATAAGCTATGGATAAATAATGTTATGATACAGTTAGTGTGAAATATTTTTGTTTAATTTAAAATTATTTGGTACTTTATAACTATGTGTCACTATAGAAAAATACTAATCTTATTTATTATAAATTTAATGTTTGGTATTTTGTATACCAATACATCAGTCGCTGAAACAGTTCATGTTTGTGATAGATTTGATTTATCAACAACGGGTTTTACATCAAAAACTGCTGCAGAAAGTTGGTATCCTAAAAGAGTAACTATTAAAACTGATTTAAAAAATGAAAATGCTTTTCTAGGTAAATACAAATCTAAAATATATAAAAAAAGTGATGGGACAAGATTGGATTTAAAATTTAAACTTAGATCTTCTGCTGGTCATATCCGTTTTTTAATGGTTTATTTTCTTCCAATTGGCGAAGTTCACTTAGAATTGAAGCCTAGAGCAGGTTTTACAGACATAGTTGGGGTATCAAAATATAAGTGTACTAATTGGCCTTTCACAAATAAAAATTTAAAAATCGCTAACAATCAATTCAAAGCACAAAATAACAATAGTAAAGGTAATATTAACACTTTGGCTACCCATAAAATTACAAGTTCAGTTTTATGTGTTTATGCTCAAGAAAAAAATGAAAAAGGTTACTTAACAGGAAGATGGTCTAAATATCCTAATGACTTTAAATATGTAATGGAGGCAAAAAGAAGAGGTTTGAGTTGTGGTATTAAAAATGATGTCTCCACTAAAAGCAATGACCCAATTAAAAGACCGTTAGCCTCTGTATCTGATACTTCTGTTTGCTACAATGCTACAATTAAAACAAATGGCTTAAAAGTTTGGAATTATAGGAATAATAATTTTGTAGGTGAAGCTAATTTTCGTGGTTTAGATTGTGGTGTACAGGAACAAAAAAAAATAGTCTTAGAAACTAAACCTAAAAATTCGAAATCTTCTGTTTCATTTTTAGAGCTGGAAAAAGAAAGAGCAAAAAGATTAAAAGAAGAACTTAAACGCAAAGCTCTTGAACAACGTATAGCAGAACTAGAGAAGAAAAATAAAGAACTTCAACAGCCCAAAAAAATAAAACATGCACTCTCTAATGAAATAGGATCAGGATTTTATGTTAGTAAATTTAGACATGTTGTCACTAATCATCATGTTGTAAATGGATGTAAAAAGATAACTGTAGGCGATAGTATTAGTAAACAAATACCTGCAACACTTGTAGCTTCTGACAGTCGTAATGATTTGGCAATATTACAAACTATTTCGATGGAGATGGCTTCTGCAGATACTAAAACATTTATACAAAATTTATCTATTGAAATAGTTCCAATTGTATCTGCTGGACTCATAAGAGCTGAAGATGTAATTGGTGGAGAAGAGATATTTGTAGCTGGATATCCACTTGGAAGTATGGTTAGTGACAGTATGAGATTAATTTCAGGACTTGTAAATGCAACTAAAGGATATGAAAATGATATCACTCAGTTTGAAACTGACGCGTCAATTAAAAAAGGGAATAGTGGTGGGCCTATCTATGATAAGAGAGGCAACATAGTTGGTGTTGCAGTCAAAAGATTAAACATTAATCAATCAGATAATTTTAACTTTGCTATAAAGGGCACTACAGTGAAACAATTTCTTGATGCTAATGGCGTTTTAACCTCTTTTGCGAATAGAAAGTTACAAATGTCTTCTACAGAAATATACAAAATAGCATCCAAACAAACTATCATGGTTGTTTGTCACCGTTAACAATCTCCAAAATTCCACTTCCATTGACGTCGGTATATTTAACCAAAGAGGTAATTTGTATTAGTTTAGTCATTTTATCTATAGAAATTGTACTATCAAATATTTCTATCAATTATAATTATTTGAATTAGAGTATAAAAATGAATAATTTATATTTTCTAATTTTTACAATTTTATTTTGCCTAAATTCTTCATTAGCTATTAGTAAGGAAAAGAGTTTTTTAAATTGTACAGAAAAAGATAGAGAATACTCTGAATTTTGGAAAAACTATTATAATCCCGAAGAAGCATATAATTTCGGACAGACTATAAAAAAATTAGTTAAAGAGAAAGATCTAAAAAGTATATTTAGTCTTGTAAAAGGTGAATTAACTTCGGGTCCAAGAAAAGATTATATAAAGGATAAAAAATTTTCAGATATATTTTCTGAAAAATGGAGTAATAGCCTACTTGAAAGCAAACCTCCTTGTTCACCAGTCGGATGGCGAGGTTTTATGCTTAATAACGGTTCAATATGGTTCAACAAGGATAAAGAAAATAATAAATGGTATATTTTTTCAATTTTGGGGGCAAAAAAAGAATTAATATCAAAAAAAAAATTACCAATAGGTTGGAAAGTTTCTGAAAAAACAATTCTACCTCATTGTTTATCGTCTGAGTGGATGTCTGGTGACAATTACGAAGAATTTGTAAAAAAGTTTGGAATTAAAAATTATAAAGATTTTTCAAAAAACCCGGGTAAATATTTAGGTAAGCAAATACCTCATCTAGAACCAATCAATGCCTCATGGGATGAAAAAATCTATCTAGCAGCACCACTCAAGCAATGTTTTGAGGGTAATTTAAGGAATGGTAGTATAGTTGATACAATAAACATGGATTTTGAAATAAGTAATAAATCTATTCAGAATAAAATTTGTTCATCTAAGTTTTCTTGTACTGAATACGCGTATACAATTTTATTTAAATTTCCTTTAGAAAAATGTAAAAAACTTGCCCCTTATATTAATGGAAAATGCGAAGAGTCTTTTTTAATTTCTGTTGGCAGTTACAGTGGTGGCTCTTTAGGATGGGATGTGAGTTATAATATTTATGGATTGTTTTCCATTAATGATAATACAAAATATATTGTTCCGCTAAAAAACTTTTACAAAAAAAATAATGCAGTTAATTATATAAAAGGTATTAATTAATTTTATATTTTCCTCTTAACTCTTTGATTATTTATAAATAATTAATTCAAGGAATATATTTTTAAAAAAAAACCAAAATAACTTGGTTAAAAAGACACAGTAATAGATAGAGATTTAAGGTTATTTAATTTGTCAGAAAAGAAGAAATATGATTAAAAATCAAACTGGAAATTTACAAATTAATTTTGTTCTATATAGTTTTGTTTTTTTATCAAGATTATTAAATTTTCTGCCCCAAACAGGTCCTGGCCAAGCTACATCCTCTATTTTTCTTAAAACAACGTGTATATGTAATTGTGAAACAATATTCCCTAACATTCCAATATTTACTTTGTCATAATTATCTGAAGATTTAATATAATTTCCTAAATCAACAGCAAAGTTCATTAAGTAATTTCTT
>QCNN01000033.1 GCA_003213175.1 SAR116 cluster bacterium AG-426-B08
TCTCAAAGCTTTTTCAAATTTGTTTGTATAAAGTTTGGTATCAAAAAGTGGATAAGTTTTAGAGTTTTGTTTTAGCTTATTTTTAATTTGTTCTAAATTCTGACGATTTTGTCCTAGATTTATTATTAATTTTTCATAATCACTTTCATTTTTTGTAATCAACTCAGGTAAACCAATTGCAGTTAATAAACTTGATGCAACACGAGCAGCAAATTGTTTTCCAATCTTTGTTACAACAGGCAATCCTGACCATAAAGCATCACTTGCTGTAGTATGAGCATTACAATTAAAGGTGTCCAAAAATAGGTCAGCATGATTATGTCTTTCTAAATGCTTTTCAGGTGAAACTTTTTCTGCAAAAATTAATCTATTTTCATCAATTTTCCTTTTTTTTGCCTCATCTTTTAAATTGATTTCTGCCCATGAATTTGATTTTAATAGCCATAAAACACTATTATCAATTTTTTTTAAAACTCTCATCCATATATCAAACTCGTTAATTGAAATTTTATAATTACTATTAAAGCTACAAAAAACAAATGAATCAGATGGTAAATAAAATTCTTCACGATTAGTTTTAAATCTAGAGATTTCTCTAGTATTATCATTAGGTTGGTAAGAATTAGGTAAGAAAATTATTTTTTCAGTATAATACTTTCTATAATCATTTGGAATAAGGACTTTATCTGCAATTAAGTAATCAAAATATTTTGAACCAGATGTACCAGGGTAACCCAGATAAGATATTTGTATGGGTGCTAGTCGGTATCCAAATAATTCTATTCTAGTATTTTGTGTGTAACCTTTTAGGTCAATCGCAATATCAAGTTCCTCCTCTTTGGCTAATTTTAAAATTTTTTCATTACTATAATTTGCTACATCATAAAATGAGGTTGCATTATCTTTAACTAATTTTCTCCATGAATCTGACTTTTCTTTGCCATAACTATAAATATAAATTTTAAAAATTTCTTTATTATGACTTTTTAATAAACCCATCATTAAATATAAGGTTGCATGACTTTGAAAATCAGATGAGAAATATCCAACCTTAATTTTTTTATTCTCTGATGATATTATTTTCCTAACATAATTAGAGCTTTGTCTAAATTTTTGATTTGCAAATTGAATTGATCTTAACATTTGTCTCTCAGGATTATCCTCAAGTGATAAGGTAGAAAAAGGTTGAATTGCATCACCAGTTAAACCAATTTTATCACAATGCTTTTCAATATTAAAATCATCTTTCCAATTACAAGTTTGTCTTTTGAGATGTAAAAGTTGTGACAAGGACTGAGAAAAGTTAGGCTTAATTTTCAATGTTTTTTCATAGAACTTTATTGCTAAATCAAGTTTTCCTATTCTTTGAAAGGTAGATGCTAAATTATTGAAAGCTTCAAAAAAATCAGGTTTTAAATCAATAGCTTTTTTAAAATGTTCGATGGCTAGTGCAAACTCCCCAATCTGTTTGTATGTTACACCTAAATTGTTATGCCCTTCTGGATAATTCTCATCAATCTTTAAAGCCGATTTCAAACTTATAATAGAATTTTTATGATCACCAATTTTTTGATAAATTACTGCTAAATTATTATATGCGTCAGAATACTTAGGATTTAATTGAGTAACTTTTTTAAATGATTTTATTGCATTAGAGAGATTGCCCTTGGAAAAAAAAACTGTTCCTATGACATTATGTAAAAAAAAAGAGTTTGGATAATTTCTAATAATCTTATTCAGATACTTTTCTAAATCTTCAAAATTATTTTCATTAAATAATTGTGTTATTTTTTGAATTATATCTTTTGGAATATTATTTTTATTTTCTGTTGTCATTTAAGTATATAATAGGAAAATCAGGTATATTTAGGGCGTCGCCTGTTTTTAAGTTTAAGTATTCAAATGGAGGTGAACCTTTACCTTTACGATCAACAAAGTATCCATCATCACCAATCCACCTAGCAGAAAAAACTCTTCTTCTTGCAAGATTGTTTAAATTTGCATCTGCACCATGAATAACTCGAAAATTAAATGCTATTGCATCACCAGGTTCTAGTTCCCATGAAAGAACATCATACAAATTTATATTTTTATCAATATCTGGCATTTCATCTGATTTATCATTTTCATACAAATCTTCTCCATTAAAACGTTTTGGTTTGTGAATTTTTCCCCATAAATGAGATCCCGATATACATTTAAGGCATACTTTTGAATCTATTTTATCAAGTGGTATCCAGAAACTTACGTTTTTTTTCCCCTCTACACAATAATAAGGTTGATCTTGATGCCAAGGTGTTACAATAGATGAACCCGGTTCTTTTACCAATACATGGTCATGAAAAAACCTAGCATATTTTGATTCCATAAGTACTGAAGCAATTTTTGCCATTTCAGAGTTTGTAATAAAATTCTCAAATTCTTTTATTCTTTTCCAATTACATAAATCTTGAAAAAAAGGGGCTGTTCCATCGTCTGGTTTATATGATCTCTCTCTTGAACTAGGATTTTCAATTAATGAATCTATCCCTTTTTTTAAATTTGGAATCCAATCATTAAATACTCCTCGCAAAACAATCGCACCATTTTGTTTGAAATCATTAATTAAAGTTGAATAATCCATATACAAACTTAAAAAATTTAAAAAACTCTATATTTTTCAAATAAAGTTCTTATATTCTCTCCATTAGTTAATTTTTGACGAACAATATCCTCTTTTTCTTTAACAATTGATGCTTGTTTTATTACTTCATCTACAACTGAAACTGGAATGCATACCACTCCATCAATATCACCTAAGATATAATCACCCGGATTAATTTTAACATTTCCAATTATAAGAGGTGTATTAAAATCTACAATATTATACCTATAAACAGCTGTGAGAGGAGAGTGATAACAAGCAAAAACAGGAAACTTATGTTCTTCAATAATTTGCACTGTATCTCTTATACCACCGTTTATAATTGCTCCAGTTGCTCCTCTTTCAAGGGCAGTTTTACTCATTAGCTCACCCCAATGTGCTGCACTTTTTTCATCACCAGAATCCATAACTATTACACAATTAGGGAAGATTCCATCTAACATATCCATCTGTTTATACCTTGGGTCAATACCATCATCAAAAAATCTTTTAGCACCTCGAACTGTGTATACTGGCCCAGCAACTTTCATATTATTATCTATAGGTCTAAGATCATTTGGCAAAGTTTGATTTCTAAATTCTTCTCCTAATGAGTCCAAAATATCAGTAACTGCACCAGTATAAAGTTTCTTTAAATTTAAAATCTTCTTTTCGTCATGTGTATTCATAAGCTAGAACTAAAAACAATTGTTAAATAAATCATATTAATGAAAATGGAGTAAATATAAAGTTTAATTTGATTTGAATTAAATCAGAAATTTTAAATCAACTAATCAAAAGAGGTTAAAACTTCTTTCAATGTTTTTTTTTCTTTTGCTGCGGCTGGTATAGTCGCATTCTGACTTGCATGTCCTACGGCAAGTATCAAACTTGCCTTATTTGAAAGAGGTCTTTTACAAATTTTTCTCAAAAAACTCATCGGATTTGGTGTATGAGTTAAACAATATAATCCTGAATAATGTATTGCAGATATAAGAAAGCCAGTGGCTATTCCAACACTTTCATGAACATAATAATTTTTAAACGTTGAACCATTTTTTTTTGTACCATATCTCTCTGCAAAAACAATTATCAACCAAGGAGCATCTTCGAGATGAGGTTTATTAGCGTTTGTTCCAAGAGGTTCTAATGCCCTCAGCCACTCATCATTTTTCATATTTTTATAAAACTTATTTTCTTCTTTTTCAGCAGCTAATCTTATTTCTTTCTTAACATTTTGGTCAGATATAGCACAAAAATGCCATGGTTGATGATTAGCCCCACTAGGAGCTAAACAAGCAACTTTTATACAATTTTTTATAATAGAATAAGGAACCTTTTTTTTTGAAAAGTCTCTTATGGTATGTCGACTAGACATATTTTTTAAAAAATTTTTAGAATTAATCTGCATTTCAGAGTCTGATAATTTTTTTCTGAGATTAAATTTTAAAGCCCTATAAATATTTGGTGTGTCACTTTTCATTAATACTTCGGTTTCTGAATAAAAATTATTTAGGTAATTCAGGACATTTACCTTGCTCATTCAAAGTTTTGAATGCTTGATAAGTATGCTCAACACCTTTTTCAAATGAAATGGATGCATAGTTACCTATATATTCTCTTAATGGATTATCGTCTAAATCAGGAGGAAAAGGAACAGGTTTCCCAGAACAAGTTATATTTATATTTGAATCTAATTTTCTTAATATTGAAATACCATCTTCAATTTTTTTGCAGTCTCCATTTAAATTAAATACCTTTGCTTCTTTCATATCTTTCGAAACGGATGTTATGAAAGCTGATGCAGCTTCACCTGCGTATAACCAACTATAATTACCAGTAAAAGGAATATCATATTTTTTTTCAAGTACAGCAGCTTGAATAGCTACAGTGTTTTTTGAACTATATCCTTGGTCTCTTGCTAAACCAAAAACTATATTTGGCCTTATGCCAATAGATGGAACATCCCAATCAGCGCAAAAAACATATGCAGTGTGCTCATTAACCTGTTTATAAGCCCCATACAATGTCTCTTTCCATGGACCTTGGGGAGGCATTCCCAAAGCAGCAACAGAAGAAGCATAAACCGTTCTTTTTATACCCATCTCTTTTGCTAATTGAAGAATATTTATTGTTCCTTCGACATTAACTCTTGCTCCTAAAGCAGGATCACTTGCACAAAAAGGAACCTGTAAACCTGCAAGATGAATAATTGCTGAAGGTTTATTTTTAACAAAAATTTGTTTTAAATCTTTATAGTTGGTGATGTCACATTTTTCCCATTTTAGATTAGAAACCTCTTCTCCTAAAATTAGTTTAGCTCTGTGTTTGTTATCAGAAAGGTCCAAACCAATGCATTCTATGCCAGATTTATATAATATTGACATAATCCAACTTCCTATACATCCACCTGCACCGGTAACAATTATAGGATTGTTAAAATTATTTGTTTTTATTAAAAAATCATCTAGTAAAAAGTCCAAACTCAATACTTCCTCCATTTATATTTTGAATTAACAATAATTTATATCTTAAAAAAGTTAAAGAAATAAACTTCAAACGAATTCAGTTTATTTAATTAACAAAATATTTTAAATTAAAGTTAACATATTAATTAATTGAGTTTATAAGTTTGTTTTTTCAAAAAAATAAATTAGGAATTTTTTTTCTTATTTTTGCAATTTTATGCTTTTCAATAATGAACGGTGTTACAAGATACTTGTCTGAATATTACAATGTAATTACATTAAATATGTATCGATATTGGTTTTTTGCTTTTATCTTAATTGTAATTCATACAAAAAAGAATGAGACTATTGTTACTGTTTCAAGAAGTAAAAAAAAGTTAATTCAAATATTTAGGGGCTCAATGCTTGCAATCCAAATGTGTTTTGCTCATTATTGTTTTTTAAAACTCGGTCTAATTAAAACATCATCAATATTTGCAGTTGGCCCATTAATTGTGACAGCACTATCTGTAATAATATTAAATGAAAAAGTTGGATGGAAAAGATGGACTGCCATATTTTCAGGTTTTTTCGGTATTATAATTATTTTAAGACCAGGTTTTGAAGGTTTTGAACCATATCTTATTTTAGCATTAGGGTGCGCTTTTTCATACGCACTATATCAAGTTCTGACTCGTTTTGTATCAAAGTATGATAATACAAACACAAGTTTTCTATACACAGGCTTTGCTGGAGCCTTTATTCTTTCATTTGTTGGACCTTTTTTTGTTATTGAAGTCAAACCATATGATTGGTATTGGATTATAGTAATTTGTATTTTAGGAACTACTGCTCATTTTTTTGTAATAAAAGCTTATCAAGTTTCAGAAGCCTCAATTTTACAACCTTTTAATTATCTACAATTAGTATTTGTTTCTATTATTGGTATTATAATATTTGATGAAATTTTAGAAATTCCAGTATTAATTGGTTCAGCAATTATTGTTGCAGCAGGTTTATACACATTTTGGCGCGACAAACAAGAAAGAATTGATCATTTTTAAATTATTATATTAATAGGAAGTAAAATGAACCGTGAAAAAGTAATGAATTTGTTAAAAGAATATTTTGATAATGGAGATTATTTTAAAGATCTTTCAAGAAGAATTTCTTTTGAAACAGAAAGTCAAAATCCAAAAAAAATTTCAAGACTAGAAGAGTATTTAACTAAGGAAATTTTACCATATTTGTCAAAATTAGGTTTTAATTGTAACATTTATGAAAATCCAGACCCACAATTTAAAGGTCCTTTTCTATTTGCCAATAGATATGAAAATGAGAAATATCCTACAGTACTTATTTATGGCCATGGTGATGTTGTTCAAGGAGATGAAAAAAATTGGGAAATGGGTCTCAATCCATGGAAACTAACTAAAATTGGTAATCGTTTATATGGAAGAGGCACAGCAGATAATAAAGGTCAACATACCATCAATTTTGCTGCAATTAAATATGTCTTGAAAGCAAGAAAAAATAAATTAGGTTTCAATGTTAAAATTTTAGTTGAAACTGGTGAAGAAAATGGCTCACCAGGTTTAAGAGAGTTTTGTAAAAAAAATAAAAAACTCTTAAGTGCAGATGTACTCATTGCATCTGATGGACCAAGGCTAAATGTTGATAAACCAACTATATTTTTAGGATCTAGAGGCGTTTTTAACTTTAGAATGAAAGTATCTTTACGAAAAGGAGCTCATCACTCTGGTAATTGGGGAGGATTATTATCAAACCCAGGAATTATTTTATCACATGCTATTTCATCAATAATTTCTTCAAATGGAGAAATAAAAGTGCTGGGTTTAAAAGCTGGAAGAATTCCTATGTCTGTTAAAAAGGTTTTAAAAAAAATAAATTTAGTTAATAAAAAAAATGATCCAAAAATCGACAAAAATTGGGGAGAAAAATCTTTTAGTAGTGAAGAAAAGGTATTTGCTTCTAATACTCTTGAAGTATTATCCTTTACAACTGGTAATCCTAAAAACCCAGTCCATGCAATACCCCCAGATGCGGTTGCTGTTTGTCATATAAGATACGTGGTGCCCTCTGATCCAAAAACATTTTTAATTAAAATAAGAAAACATCTTAATAAAAATGGTTTTAATATGATTGAACTTGAACCTACAAGAGGTTTTATGTCTGCAACAAGACTTGACCCCGAACACCCATGGGTTAAATGGTCAATTAAATCATTAAAAAGAACTTCGAAAAAAGAAATAGATATCTTACCAAATCTTGGAGGCACTCTCCCAAATGATGCTTTTAGTGATATTTTAAACCTACCAACAATTTGGATTCCTCATTCTTATAAATCATGTTTACAACATGCACCAAATGAACATTTACTTGAAAATATAACTAAAAGTGGACTTCAACTAATGGGAGGACTTTTTTGGGATCTTGGAGAACCAGGTACACCTAATTAAAACTTTTCTTTTATTTGTTTCCAAGTTTTACGCATCCATTTTGTGCACTCAACTCCCTGTTCAAATAATGAGTATCTGCAACCTTCCCCATAATCTGTGTTTGGAATAAACTCAGTTGAAATTTGACGAAGCTTAGAGGTTTTATCTTGAAGATGATATTTCATAAGAGTTTTTATACATTCTTTCCATGGTTCTAATAATTTAACATCCCACTTTTCATGGTATTCATTATTTTTAGGTTTTTGAAAAGGATACTGAATTCCTCTTCCAATTGTTCCATCTGGGTGTTTTGCATAAATATTTAGAGGATTATTTGGAATAACAGATCTTGCATGACAATGCTTAACCCAACCAAAGTTTATCCATTCTTTTACTATATTGTCCTCTGAGAAAGGATCTAGAACTAATTTCCCTGAATTAATTTGTTTATCTATATTAAATTTTTTTTGTTCTTGAGGATTATTTATTTTAAAAATTACATGACTGTGATCAAGAGTTATATTAAATTCTACTCCATCGTTTTCAACCAATTTACCTACACGAGAAACTCTTAAAAAATCTTCGCTCCACATATTTACATGTATTTCAAAGCATGGAGTAACGCCATATTTAGAGCCTAATTCATAAGCTTCAATATATGTGTCCTTTATATCCAAATCCGTCGCTAATTGACCATTACTTTTAGTATATAAAACCTGAGTATTATGAATTGAAGAACCAAGTTCTCTTGCAATTTCAAAGTTATTTTTTAATAAATCTATATGGTTACCTATTTCATAAAACCAACCACCTGCTCTCACAGGTAAGCCATACTTTTGACTATACTTTTTAAAATCTTTTACCTCACTTATCTCTGGCGTTTTATCTACGTAATCAAAAACACCAGATTCTTTGACCATACGAAATCTAGTTTCTACGTCTGGCATTGGGTCTTTATAGGTATGTTTAATGCCATTGGTTTGAATTCCAAACTTTAAATCTAACACAAAAAAACACTCCTCAATTCAAAATAAACTTTAAATGACTTCTACATAATTGCTTACAATCTGAACTTCCAAAACCATTAACCAAAACATTACCTTTTGAACTTTTATTTAAATTACATTCTTCTTGATGTGACTTAGTTACATTTATAATTTTTGTGAATTTACTATTAAGAAAAAAATCAATATGCCAATGAAGTTTTTTTTTCTTCATAAAATGCCTTTCTAATCTTGAATTGAAATTTTTCTTTGCTGAACCTGTGTATATATATCTTCCTTTAAGAAAATTAAATGTGCCTAGTTTACCTATTGAAATGTTACAATCTTGGGATAAATATATGAATAGTTGATAAGATTGCATACTTTAAATTAACATATGTTAAAGATTATTATAATTATTAGTTAATTAGAAATTATAATTTTTTTAGATTAAAGCCATAAAAAATAATCGCAATAATTATTATTGAACCTCCAGTTAAAATTGAGAAATTTGGAGTTTCATTGATACCAAATATCGGTATCCATGCCCAAATAATGCCTCCAACAACCTCTAACAAAGTTAACAAAGTTAATTCCGCAGAAGGTAAATGCTTTGAACCCATACTGTATAAAATAAAACCTGAAGCAACTATAACCCCATGCACCAAACTTAGTATTATATTTAAAACTGGTATTTTAGTTATACTTTCTATAGAAAATTCGAGCATTGTTAATGCAAATAGTGAACAAATTAATCCAGCTATAGCTACAACAAAAAACTTAGGAGTCTCAGTTTTCAATCGTATAGATCTTATAGAAATAGTGTATAGAGAAAAACCAGTGGCAGCCATTAAGCCTATTAGGGCTCCAACAATTGAACCTGTATTATAATCATTAACAATTAATAAACATATACCAATTAAAGCTATAATCATCGCAATTAAGGTTGTTCGCCTTACTACTTCTCCCAAAATAAAATATGCCAAGGCACCTGTTATAAAGGGAATTGCAGCTAACATTAATAATGTTACTGCTACAGATGTTTTGGTTATCGAAAAGATAAAACAAGTAAAAGTTATAGCTAAAATAAAACTACCCATTATTGATTGAAAGTTAATTTTTTTTAAATTTTTGTAAAAATTGAAACCTTCAAAAAATATCAAAAATAAAATAATAACAAATGTTGTTGCCAATCCCCTATAAGCTAAATACTGGAAAATGTATTGATCTGCGTCTACCATGTACCGTACGGTTACAATGCCAAAACTCCAAATAATACCAGCAATAAGGACTAATAAAAAAGATTTTATATATATATTCATTAAAAAAGACCGATTAGGAACTAGTTTTAGAACATTTCTCTATCTTTATAGTAATAATTAATTTAGAAAGTTGTAAATGAAATTTAATATATTGAATAGTACTAGGGTTGATTCACCTTTTTTATCACTAACTTTATTAATCACTGGTATCATCATTTTGTCATTGCAAGATGCTTTGATAAAACTCATCGCTCTTGAAACTTCGTTTTGGCAGCTTCAATTAATCAGGTCATTTTTCAACTTAATTTTTCTATTACTATTAGCTAGCGTCATAAAAAAAAAATATCTTTTAGTTCCTTCTAATTGGAAACCGGTATTTTTAAGAGCGACCTTCATGGTGTGTTGTATGTTTTGTTTTTTTGCCGGCGCTCCAATTTTGTCTATTTCTCAAATGGCTGCAGGACTCTATACATTTCCCTTATTTGTTACAATATTAGCAGTTATAGTCTCGAAGGAAAAAATTGGCTTTTGGAGAGTTCTTGCTCTGACTATAGGTGCTTTTGGGGCAGCATTAGTTCTAGAACCATGGGGAAATGATTTTAAAATAATGCAGATTCTTCCGGTATTAGCAGGTTTTTTCTATGCTTGTAATATAATAATGATTAGGAAATTTTGTCGGAATGAGAGCCCAATGTCTTTGACT
>QCNN01000034.1 GCA_003213175.1 SAR116 cluster bacterium AG-426-B08
GAAAATTAAAAAACTAATATCATTAAAACACCTCATTCTTTCTGGGTTTTTTCTTATAATTATTATGTTTATATTTTTAATTTTACCAAGATTTGGAATAAATCCCATTGCCGCTATACAATCATTGATTGGAAAAATTCTACCTATTTTAGGAATGTTGAGAGGATTCTAGTATCTTGATTGACAGTCTAAACATTAATGAGAATTTTTATAATTTTATTCAGAATGAGTTGAAAACTCTTAAATCAAGATATAAATAATATTCATGATCAAAAATATTTTAATATTTATTTTATCAAATTTTTTATTCAAGTCAGCTTATTCAGATCATTTAAAATTTGAATTTATTTGGGGTGACATTCCTTCATGTACTGATGGTAAATCGTTTGAGGTCAAAAGTCCAAAGTTTATATTTTCATCTTTACCAAAAGATGCAAAATGGGTTTATTTAAAGATTAGAAACATAGGTTTATCAGATTTTGATCATGGTGGGGGATGGGTTGAGCTTAAAGGAAAATCAACAATTGAATCAGGAAAGTTTAATTATTTTAGTTCTTGTCCAAAATCAGGAAAAGAAATTTTTCAATGGACTGCCTATTTTACTACCAAGAAATCGTCACTTCTTTTTTATGGTCAACCATTAGGAGTAATTCATAAAGTTTCTTCTAAAAAAAAGTACCCATAAATTTCTATTTTTAAAAAAAATTAAATTCTCTACTCTGAATTTCAAAAATTTTAGTAAACTTCAGTTTTATTCTTCAATAACGAACTGAGTTTAAAGTAACATAAAAGAAATTAATGAAATCCAAAATAAAGTTCAATAATCATAACTTTATAAAATAACATAAGGTCTTTTCTCACTTTACCTTCAAACACTTTTATATTGTCTTCATAAATCGTTCCAATAAGAAACTGATCCATTTATTTTTGGTGTTTATGGCATATATATTGCTGTTTAGGGTTTAGTCATGGTTTTTATATGAGCAATGATTTAATTTTATGAATATTGAAATTGTAAATGATAAACATTTAAAAGAAGTTAAAATTTGTTCTTATAATAACTTTGAAGATAAAAGAGGAATTATTTGGACTTCTTTTAAAAAGGAATGGGACTCAAAATTATTACCTGAAGGAATTTATTTTATTCATGATAAATTTAATTTATCAAAAAAAAATGTCTTAAGGGGCATACATGGAGATCAAAATACTTATAAATTGATAAGTTGCGTTTATGGTAAAATATTTCAGGTTGTTGTCGATTGTAGAATAAATTCAAAAAACTTCGGTAAACATACCACATTTGAGTTAAATCATCAAAATCCAAGATCTATCCTCATTCCTCCAGGTTTTGGCAATGGTTTTTTTGTGAATAGCAGTAAAGCTATTTATCATTATAAACTGGCTTACAAAGGTGAATATAACGACAGTGACAAGCAATTCACATATAACTGGAATAGTAAAAACTTCAAAATTAAATGGCCAAATTTAAACCCAATTCTATCAAAAAGAGACTTCGAAAGTGCTTAAATTATCAGATAAGTTAATTATCAAAAAATTGAAAAAAGAAATTCTTGAAATTTGTTTCAACGCAAAAGAAGGCCATTTAGGAAGTTCTTTTTCAATTTTAGATATCTTATATGTACTTTATACTCATGTATTAGATATAACTCCGAATAAAAAAAACAGTAATAAAAGAGATTATTTTATCTTAAGTAAAGGACACGCATCACTAGCTCATGCAGCTGTTCTCTACGAAAAAAACTTTATTAAACTCAAAGAATTAAGATCCTATTGCTCTTACGACTCAATACTTGGCGGACACCTTGATAGAAAAAAAGTAAACGGGGTTGAGGTGTCTAGTGGTTCACTTGGTCATGGAATCTCCATAGCTGTCGGAATTGCTCTTGGACTTAAAATAAAAAAAATTCAAAACAAAGTTTTTGTTGTAGTAGGTGATGGAGAAATAAATGAAGGTACATTTTGGGAAAGTTTACTAATTGCTTCAAATAAAAATCTCAATAATTTATGTTGTATAGTTGATTATAATCGATCTAATGATTTATCGATTAAACTTGACCCTCTTAAACATAAACTTGATTCATTTGGTTTTACAGTCTTGGAAATTGACGGTCACTGTCATGAAGAAATTCGAAATGCAACTATGTTTTTTAGAAAAACATCTGAAAAACCAACTATCGTACTTGCAAATACTATTAAAGGTAAAGGTGTTAGAGTGATGGAAAACAACCCTGAGTGGCATCATAAATCACCCAATATTGACGAATTAAATAAAATGATAAAAGAGCTTTCATGAGAAAACAATTAATAGACACCATGTCAAAAACATTAGAAAAAAATAAAGAAACCGTATTATTACTTGGTGATATTGGTGTGCATGGTTTTCGTCATGCAAAAAAAAAATTTCCTAATAGAGTTTACAATATAGGAATTTTAGAACAAACAACAGTTAGTTTAGCAGCTGGTTTAAAAATTGCAGGATTCACGCCAACAGTTCATACAATTGCTCCTTTTTTAATAGAACGAGCTTATGAACAAATAAAAGTTGATTTTTGTTATCAAGGCTTAGGTGGAAATTTGGTAACAGTCGGAGGATCATATGATTATGCAGCATTGGGATGCACCCATCATTGTCCTTCTGATGTGATGATGATCAATTTATTACCTAATTCTGAAATTTTTCTTCCAGGACATTCTAATGAATTTAATAATTTATTCCAGACAGCTTATAAAAATGATCATTTATCTTATTTTAGACTTGGAGAAGAAGAAAATGAAACACATCATGAAGTAAAGCCATATAAAAACTCAATTGTTAAAGATATAAATGCAAACACAACAATTGTATGCGTTGGTTCCACTCTAAAAAATGTATTGCTCGCTACTAAAAATTTAGATGTCAATATTATTTACTGTACTACTGTAAAACCTTTTGATGTGAATTCTTTAAAAAAATTTTTAGATGGGACATTAATTCTTATTGAACCTTATGCATCTAGTGTGATATTGGACCAAATTATTGTTTCTCACAAAATGCCAAATGAAATAGTTAGCCATAATATTCCAAAAAAGTTTATAGAAAAATATGGAAGTAAAGCTGAAATTGATAAGTTATTAGGTTTTGATACAAAATCAATTAAAAATTTAATTCTTAAGCATAAAAATAATTAAACTTATGTGAATAAATTATGGAAAAAATAGAAGCTAAACATTTTAAAATTTTTAACCCTTTATCAAAATTTTTTAAACGAAAACTTTCAGACTTTTCTCTTTCATACAAAATTCCAACAAAAAAAGAAAGAGATGCACTTTTAAATGAAATAATAGAATTTTTAAATAATGAAAATACTACTGTCTCTGGAAAACATAGAAAAAAACAGTGGGAAAATGGTTGGAATGAGAATTTGCTTGAATTTCAAAAAACAAAAGAATTAGAAGCTTTAATTCCTAAATATTTTAATAAATTTAAAATCCAAAGACTAAATGGTGATTTTATATTTCCAGTTGAAAATAATTTTGAAATTAAAATTGTGTCGCTTTTTCAATATGCAATTTTTAATAAATATTTTAAAAATGAAAAAGTAATATATGAATTTGGTGCTGGAACTGGTCATAATTTACTACGATTAAGAGAAATTAATAAGAATGCTAAATTATATGCATTTGAATGGACCAATTCTGGTGTTAAATTAATTAACTTAGTTGCAAACTTTTTAAATGATAATTATATAAAAGGAATAAAATTCGACAATTTTAACCCTGAGTTTTCTATAAAATTAGAAAAAAATTCATCTATTTATACTTTCGCTGCTTTAGAACAATTAGGTAATAATTTTACAAAATTTTTAGACTATATTCTTATTAACAAACCAAAATTCATTGTAAATGTTGAACCTTTAAACGAGACACTAGACAATAAGGATTTACTCCAAAATTTGTCAATTAAATATTTTAAAAAAAGAAATTATTTGAATAATTATGTATTACACCTTAAATCTCTAGAAAAACAAAAAAAAGTCAAGATAATGGATACTTATAGAACAGGTCTTGGTAGCAAATATATAGAAGGTTATTCTATAGTTGTATGGAAACCAGTTATTTAAAATGCAAATAAATATATCAAAATAAACAAATTTAATTTACATTAATTTCATTGCACAACTTAGCCCAATCGATATTCTGATCTATATAATAATCTGAGTTAATAATTATATCATCTTTTGCTGTGATATCACCATAAATGAATTTGTGTAATGAATTAATTGGTCCACAATAAAGATCTGCCAAAAACATGGCGCTTGGTATTCTTGGTGAAAGGGTAATACATTTTGTACCTTTATCTGTAAATAAATAAGTAAGACAACTAGCACCCAAAGGTGATATTATTATCTCAGAATTAAAGGCTAGATTGATTTGATCGTTTATGGAAAGATTTTCGATATTGACATTTTCAAAATTTAGTTCTTTAAGTTGACTAAAAATAATATCTTCATTCACAATTTTTCGCCATGAAGACGTTTTTCTAGATAAAAATATTTTTTTATTTTCTTTTTTAACTTTATTATTTGTAAAACCTTTATTTAAAAAAACAATGCTATCGTTATTCCACCAAAATTCTGAATTTTTTTCAACAAACCAACTTGTTGTGCCAACATATAAATTTTCAAAAATGCAAAGTGTTTGCTTTGGAATTTTTATAATTGGGTTTTTATCAAAAAAATATGATAAACAATCAATGAATCTCTGCGGCATATAATCATGAATAATAATAGGTATATTTTCATCTAAAAACTCTAAATAATTTAGTCTTGAGACACAGTTTAGCAACCAATGCCCAAAATTATCACTACCTCCTAAAAAAAATCCATTTTTAAAATCTAACCTTTTTTTGTAACTTACTTGAACAATACCATTTTGAAGAACTCTAAATTTATCATTTTCACCTGCAAAATACTTATGACTATTATTTGGATTAAAAACCAATCCTGATAAAGACAACTCATCACCATTTGTTGCAATCAAATTTGAATTACCAAAAAGTTGAGCATCTTTAACTTTATATAAAAAAGGATTTCTAATTGGAATATTTTTATTTTTTAATGATTTTTGAATATCATACTGAGGATTCACTTTTGCTGTATAATAAATTGGTGAAAGAGCATATGTGTCTTTAAATTCTGAGGATAATTGAACTGTATCATAAATGTCACTTGGTTCATGAATAATTTTTAAATTTTTAATGTGATCTTTCATAGTAATTTCATCTTAAAAATATTTACTTAATTAACTTTTCTTTATTGCATTGTGATAAGTCATTTAGAATTTGGAACCATTTAATAGTGTTATCTAAGCCTTCATCAAAAGAGACAAATTCACTATAATTAAACTCTTTTTTTACTCTTTCAATGTTCATTTTTACATTTTTGGGTGCTCCCGTATCAAAATTTTCATTTTTAGGAATAAATAATTTTGACTTTGTTTTTTGTGCTATAATTTTAGCTAAGTTTGCAATATTCAAAGTGCTTTCACCACCAACATTATATACAATTTGTCTTCCAGAACTTACTATAGATAATAAAATTTTTGATATATCTGTAATATAACAATATGTTCTTAGAGCTTTGCCAGTGTCTAATAAATTTAATTTGTTTTTAAATGATTTAATAATAAATTGATTAATAGCTCTTTCATCATTCATAAAAACTCCAGGACCATATGCAAGAGAAATTCTTGCTGAGTAAGCCCTATATCCATTATCATTCAAAGCTTTTATTATAGTTTCACCAAATCTTTTAGATTCAATATATGATGATCTTGGGTGATATGGGTCAGTAGTACCTATATCTTGTTCAGAGTGTCCTATTTTGTCATTTCCGCTATAAACTTCAGAACTGCTAAGATAAAGAACTGTTCCATCATTTCTAAGCTTTTTAATTAAATTTAGTAAAAATGAAGAGTTGAGGGCCAAAGTTGATATCTTATCATCCAAAAATTTTTTTGGTTGTCCATATCCAGCTGCATGTATAATTACATCACATTCAGGAAGTTTATTAGTTTCATTGGCATTTGATAAATCTAATTGTAAATAATCAATATTATTAAATTTATAAAAAAAATTAATTTCAGGCTTTAATTTATTTTTTGATATAGAAATTAATTTAAAATTTTCTGACTTCTTTAACGATTTTCTATACTCATTCAAAGCATAAATTAAATTTAATCCAATTAATCCAGTTCCTCCTGTAACAATAATATTCTTATTTTTAAAAAATGTTAAATCAATTTCATTACAAACTATATGAGCGTCTTTTTTTAAAATATTATCTAATTGTTTTAACATTTTTAAAACTATAATTTAACTAACATGAATTGCCTGTTTACAATTAATATTTTCTTGAATAGCTCCAAAATTATTTAAATTTACAGATTTAATATTATTCTCTATATAAAGGTCATATTCCATCATCTCTGCTATAAGATCATCAATCGTATATCTTGGTTTCCATCCCAACTTTTCTTTTGCTTTTGTTGCATCGCCTAACAGTAAATCAACTTCAGTAGGTCTATAAAAGTTTTTGTTAATTTTAATTAATGTTTTATTTGTTTTTTTATCTATACCTACTTCGTTTAATCCATTTCCCTTCCAAACAATTTCTATACCCACATATTCAAATGCTTTTATTGCAAATTCACGAATTGAATAACATTTTCCTGTAGCGATAACATAGTCGTCAGGCTGTTCTTGTTGTAACATCATCCACTGGGCTTTAACATATTCTTTAGCATGTCCCCAATCTCTTTTTGCATCAAGATTACCTAATTCTAAAAATTCTTGTTTACCGGAGATAATGGCTGCAACTGCCCTCGTAATTTTTCTAGTTACAAAATTCTCTCCTCTTCTTGGAGATTCATGGTTAAATAATATACCATTACAAGCAAATAAATTATAAGCCTCTCTATAATTAACAGTTATCCAATGAGAATATAATTTTGCAACACCATAGGGAGACCTAGGCGTAAATTTTGTATTTTCATTTTGGGGTATTGTATCTATTTTACCTCCAAACATTTCTGATGACCCCGCTTGATAGAATTTACAGTCTAAATTGCTATCTCTAATAACTTCCAGCAACCTAAGCGTACCCAAACCTGCAACATCTGCAGTATACTCAGGAACATCAAATGAGACCCCAACATGAGATTGAGCAGCAAGATTATAAATCTCTGTTGGTTTAATAGTTTTTAATAATCTATTTAAATTGCTTGAGTCGGTTAAATCACCATAATATTGAAAGAAATTTTCATTTCTTCTTAAATGATCAATTCTATGTGTATTAAATATTGATGATCTTCTAATAATAGCATGAACTTCATAATTTTTTTCTAAAAGTAATTCAGTCAAATACGAACCATCTTGGCCACATACTCCTGTAATAAATGCTTTTTTCATATAAATTCCTTATTTTTAATATTCCTTTCATCAATATATTTTGTGAGCAATTAATATGCCATAAAGATAAACAATGGGGAGTAAGTGCAAACTCTGTTTATTCAGTTCTGAAAAGAGATGAGGAAAGACAGAATATACTAGAGTTCTTAAAGAAGAAATACGAACCAATCTATTCAAAAATATGGATTGAGTAATAGTAATAAGGAACAGTTTCGATATCTATGTTAAACTTTACAAAATAATTTTTATTTTTAAAAATTATTCAAAAATAAGTGTTAAACACATGAAAATAATTTTATAGTGAATTTTTTATTCTTATATTTAATTTCTAATTTTCAAGCTCACTCTACTTCATGTAGCACTGATACTTATGGAGTTACAAGATGTTCCAATGGTCAAACTTTTAGTACTGACAGTTTTGGAGTAACTAGGTGTAATTAAATTACATCAAGACTTAAAATTATATATGTAATTAGTTTTAATTTTATTATCTTTTTTTTAATTCTAATTAAATATAGGAACTCTTCAATCATTCAACCGTGACTGATTATTTTGGTGAGGGGGTAGTTTACAAAAAGAAATCATATGTTTCTCTGGAGATAGATTTTTTAAAATTTTTAGAGAAGTAAAGGATCAATTTAACTACACTTAAGATTGTATTTTATGCAATGCACTCCAAACATTCATATATGCATTACTTCTAATATTATCATCTTTAGAAACTGAACTTTTGAAATTATCATAGTCAATATTAATAAGTTCTCTACTAATTGCAGATGCTACATCTTTTCTTTTGATATATGATCTATATTTATAATCTGCATTTATATCTTCAAATGTTTCTGCATTAGAAAAAACTTTTTCAATATCTCCTTTTACTCTTGCTCTAACAAGCAATTCATTTTCATTATTTCTATTTTTTACAATAGATAAAAAACTGTTATTTAAAACTATCCACATAAATTTTCCTTAAACATTGTATAATTATATTTTTGACCTTTAATAATTTTATTTCTCAGGTTTAATACTCTCTTACCAAACTATTTCACATAGATTAAATTTGTTTTACTATAGATTACCTTCAATTGTAACACTTCCATTTTCACTAACCCAAAATGTAACAATGCCCAGTTTAATTAAATAACGAGAAACCTTAGTATGATATTTTTGAAATAAGTCTGCTCTAGGCAAGGCAATGCAAGTGCGGTCTTTTTTAATGTTGTAATCACTTATATTTGTATTATCAAGTGCCTTAAAAATCACTTTTGATAACATATCAAATACTTGTCCACTATGAAATGGTTTGCCATATCTTCTACTTTTTTGATCACCACTTGTTGCTCCTTTAACTTCAATATATAAAACTGACCCTTGCTTCTCTGCAATAACATCTATACCTCTTTGTTTATCATACAATGCCTGTTTTATAATATAACCATCTACTTCTAGCGACTTAATTAAATGATCTACAACGTCATTTTCTCTCAACATAACATACCTATTAAATAGTAACAAAATGGTATCCAAAATACATAATTATTACTAATAAGACAAAAAAAAATTTGAATTTCCTTCAGTCACTATTAAAATAAAATTATGAAGAAGTTTTACAAAATATTTTTAATTTTTTTTGTAAATATTTTTTCACTTATATTTACCTTTAATTCTTTTTCATATGAATTATTTGGTTTCAAAATGTATACAAATTTAAACGATTATTTTTCATCAAGTTACATAAGTAAAAATATTAGAAAGCATCCTGAAGTAAAAAAAAATTTTTTTACTATTTCTGTGAAAACCAGAGTGTTAGATGAGAATAAATCGGTCTATTTTGATGAATATTATTTAGATACTGATAAAAATTTAAAAATACATAGCATAATAGGTTTTAAAACATATAAAACAATGAAAAGATGTAAGTTAATTAAAGAACAATTAGAACCTATGATAGAAAACAAATATAACACATTATTATCAGAAGGACATGCAGAAGGTCCTGAATATGATTCTATTATTAAAAGTGAATATCTAGAACCCAATACTAGGATTCAAATTTCATGTAATAATTATCATAAAAACAATAAATCCATGATGTGGTTATTTTTAATTTCACGAGAATTATCAAATGAAATTGATAATTATTATAAATTTTAATTTACATAAAAACAAACTTAAAGACCATAAATCCTAAATAAGAAAAGAACCTAAAAATTTGTAAATAACTTTTATTCTATTTCGTTTTTTTTTGTTGAATTTTGAGTCCTAATCATCGTGTTCTAAATATAAATTATATTCAAAATAAACTTTTAATTAATAAAAAGTACCCCATACCCAAACTACTCAACGGTAACGGACTGAATTTAAAGTAACATAATAGAAAACAATGAAACCCAAAATAAAGTCTCAACACTTAGTACTTTATAAAATAATTTAAGTTCTTTTCTCATAATTTTACAGATTTCATTTTTTAATATACTTCTTTAAATCTTTAGTTAATTCTTTTATTGAAGACAAATAACTACATTTATATTCTTCTCTACCTTTAGTATGTATTAAAATTAATTTATCTTTGTAAACAGTACCAATATATCTTATTTCAATATAAGATTTTTTTTCATTATAATTTACATTTCTACTTTTTATATGTTTGTTTGATAAAAAATAACTATTCAATATTTTTGAATTTTCAAAGTAAAAGTAAAATGGATAACCTCTAATAGTAGGTTCTTTTTTTTCACATTTTATTGATTTTCCTAAAAATTCATTTCCGTAACTACAATTCAAAAACAATTCAACTGATGTCTCATTAATGTACTCTTCACATTTTTTAAATGAATTTAATAGAAGTTTTTTTTCAATGAGTTTTTTTTTATGTTGATCATAACTAAATTTTTTTTCTTCAGATAATAAAGGGAATGATTGAAGAACAAAAATTAGAATTAAAAGGACTATTTTTTTCATTTTTTATTTATAACGAATAAAGAATAAAAACGAAAATGA
>QCNN01000035.1 GCA_003213175.1 SAR116 cluster bacterium AG-426-B08
AATATAAACTTTGGAAACCAAAAAAATGAAAAAATCGACGATAATTTAAGAAATATAAGAAAGGTTGCTGATAAAGATATATTTAGAGAAAATAACAAAAAAAATATTAACAAAGGTTATGAACAAAAGAGACAAGGAAAATTAACAATAGCAAGGGCACTAGACGGTGACAACATAAGGGTAAGGTCACTTGCATCTATAAAAAGAAGAAGAGAAAAAGTTAGAATGCAAGCTGAAAATGTCTCTGCTGTAAAACAAGTTAGAGAAGTTATAGTGCCTGACACAATTATGGTTTCTGAATTAGCTAATCGCATGTCTGAAAAAACGGCTGATGTAGTTAGAGAGTTAATGAAAAATGGCATTATGGCAACTGCGACACAAGTTATAGATGCTGATACTGCTGAATTAATTACATCCGAATTTGGTCACAAGGTAAAAAGAGTCTCAGAATCTGACGTTGAATTAAATCTTCTTAAAACTAAAGTCAATAAAAATAATCTTGTTTCAAGACCTCCAGTAGTAACGGTTATGGGCCATGTTGATCATGGTAAAACCTCTCTTCTAGATGCTTTAAGACAAACTAAAGTTGCAGATGGTGAAGCTGGTGGTATAACACAACATATTGGTGCTTACCAAATTAAGTCTAAAAAAAATAATGTAATTTCATTTATTGATACACCTGGTCATGAAGCTTTTTCAGAAATGAGAGCTAGAGGTGCGAATTTAACAGATATTGTTGTTTTAGTTGTTGCAGCTGATGATGGGGTTAATAATCAAACTATTGAAGCTATTAAACATGCAAAAGCTGCCTCAGTTCCAATTATTGTTGCTATAAATAAGTGTGATAAACCAGACTCTGATCCTCAAAAAGTTAGGAATGAACTTTTACAACAAGATCTTATTCCTGAGGAGATGGGTGGAGACATTCAATGTATAAATATTTCAGCCAAGAATAAAACAGGTTTGAATGATTTAATTGAATCAATAGAGTTACAAGCTGAACTACTCGAACTTAAATCAGACGAAAACTGTCCAGCAGAGGGAATTGTAATAGAGGCAAAAACAGAAAAAGGTAAAGGTTCAGTAATTACCTTACTTGTTAAGTCTGGTACTTTGAGTGTAGGAAACATTATGGTTGTAGGTTCTGAGAGTGGAAAAGTAAGAGCTCTAATTAATGATTTGGGAAAAAATGTAAATTTTGCTAAGCCTTCAACCCCTATTGAAGTGTTAGGTTTATCAGGAGTTCCTAATTCTGGTGATTTAGCCAATGTAGTGGACAGTGATGCAAAAGCCCGTGAAATTGCAGAGTATAGGTCTAGAAAATTCAAAGAAAAAGAAGCAGCTCTATCAGCAAGAGGTTCAGTTGAACAAATGCTTGCAAATATTCAATCCGGTGAGATAAATGAATTGCCTGTTGTTGTTAAAACAGACGTACATGGCTCATATGAAGCAATCAAGGTAGCGCTTAATAAACTAGGTGATGAAAAATTAAAAGTTAAAATATTAGCTGGTTCTGTTGGTCCAATTAATGAGTCAGATATCTCTTTGGCTACAGCGTCTTCTGCATTAGTTTTTGGTTTTAATGTGCGAGCAATACCACAAGCAAGGGAAGTAGCTAAACGTGATGGCATTGAAATCAGATATCACTCTATCATATATGAACTCATAGATGATGTTAAGAATGCTCTTTCAGGTATGTTGGATCCGGATTTACAAGAGCAATTCATTGGTTATGCAGAAATTAAACAAGTGTTTAATATATCAAAAATAGGTAAAATCGCAGGATGTAACGTTACAGAAGGTATAATCAAGAGGGGCTGTAATTTTCGTTTGTTACGAGAAAGTACCGTTATTCATGAAGGAAAACTAAAAACCTTACAAAGATTTAAAGATGAAGTTAAAGAAGTTAAAGAAGGATTAGAATGTGGCATGGGATTAGAAAATTTTAATGACATAAAAGTTGGAGATGTCATGGAATGTTTTGAAATTAAAGAGGTTAAAAAAAAGTTAGAGTAAATTTGTATAATCTTCATGAAAAGAAATAATAAAATTTTATCTAATCGTGCTCTCAAAGTTAGTGAACAATTAAGACAACTGATTTCCAAAATATTAATAAATAATGATTTTTATCTTCATAAACTTTCTACTAGCGTCATAACAGTTACCGATGTTAATATTAGTCCTGATTTAAAAAACGCTAAGATATATATTATGTCATCCTCCAATGAAACGAATAAGAATTTTGTTGTTATAGAAGAACTTAATAAAAAGAGTGGTTATATCAAAAAGATTATTTCAAAACAATTAAAATTAAGATATGTACCCAAAATAACTTTTTTTCATGATAGTAGCTTTGAATATTCAGAAAAGATTGATAATATTTTAAAAAAAATTAGATAAAGGAAATTTTTTGGTAAATATTCATGGTTTTATATTAATCAATAAGGATAAAGGCATTACATCACGAAGTGTCATAGATCATATCTCAAAATCGTTAAAAATAAAAAAAGTTGGTCATGCAGGAACCCTAGACCCCCTTGCATCAGGACTTTTACCAGTAGCAATTGGTGAGGCTACTAAAATTATTTCTTTTGTACAAAATATGAGAAAATTTTATACATTTAGAGTAAGTTGGGGAAAGTCAACAACGACAGATGATGCAGAGGGTGAAGAAGTTTCATCTTCTAACTTTAGACCAAGTAAAAAAGAAATTTTAAATATTATTCCAAAATTTAAGGGAGAAATTAAACAAGTTCCACCACAATTTTCAGCTATAAAAATTAATGGAAAGAGGTCATATCTTTTAGCAAGAAAAAACGTAACAGTAAAACATAAAGCTAGAGATGTAATTATACACGACTTGGAACTGATTAAGTATATTAATAAAGATATTTCAGAATTTAAAGTGTCTTGTTCAAAAGGAACTTATATCCGATCTCTTGCTAGAGATTTTGCCAAAGAACTAAATGCTGAAGCACACATAATTGAATTAAATAGAAAATCTGTTGGATTTTTTTCATTAGATAGTGCGATTTTACTGGATTTATCTAAAAAATTAATACATAGTCCATTGATTTTAAAAAATTTAATAACAATAGACGATATAATGAAAAAATATCCCTCTTTAGAGTTAAATAGTTCAGAAGCTTTGAGAATAAAACATGGACAAAAAATAAATGTTAGTAATATGAAACATTTTGGAGCATTTATGAAAAAATATCCAAGTTTTAATGAAATTGATTGTGTATATTGTTTCACAAAAAAAAATCCAATTGCTCTGTCAAAAATTAGAGATGATGTAGTTAAACCAATCAAGGTTTTTAATTTATAAGTGAGGTAAAATGTCAATAAAAAAGGATAAAAAGTTAGAAGTAATCAATAAGTTTAAGAAAAATGAAAAAGATACAGGCTCTGCTGATGTACAAGTAGCTATTTTAAGTGAAAAAATTAAATCTTTAACAGATCACCTAAAAGAGCATCATAAAGATTTTATTTCACGTAGAGGTCTTCTTACTATGGTAGGTAAAAGAAGAAATCTTTTAAACTATATTAGAAACAAAGATGAGACTCGTTACTCAGATTTAATAAAAAGTTTGGGTTTAAGAAGATAACTTAAATTCCAATCTATTAGTACAATAATAAATAAAAAATAATCAATGTTTAATATAAGGATACGTTAATGTTTGAAGTTTATCGAAAAGAAGTAATGTTTGGTGGTAGAAAATTGATTTTTGAAACTGGTAAAATAGCAAGGCAAGCCAATGGTGCAGTAATGGTTACATATGGAGGAACGAGTGTATTATGTACTGCCGTTGCTTCAAAAAGTAAAAATGATGCAGATTTTTTTCCTTTAACAGTCAATTATCAGGAAAAGGCATTTGCCGCAGGGAAAATACCAGGTGGTTTTTTTAAAAGAGAAGGAAGGCCAACAGAGAAAGAGACTTTAGTATGTAGGTTAATAGACAGACCAATAAGACCCCTTTTTCACAAAAATTTCAAAAATGAAACTCAAATAATAGCAACAGTATTAGAATATGATTTTGAAAATGATCCTGATATTGTAGCAATTATAGCTGCTTCTGCAGCCCTAACTATATCTGGATTGCCATTTATGGGTCCACTAGGTGCTTGTAGAGTTGGATGGGATGGTAAAAAATATCAACTTAACCCAAAAATAGATGAATATGACAATCAAAAATTAGATTTAGTGGTTGCCGGCACAACTGAAGGTGTTTTGATGGTAGAATCTGAAGCACAGGAATTGAATGAAAAAATTATGTTAGGTGCTGTTGATTTTGGTCATAAAGAGATGAAAGTTGTTATTAATGCAATAATTGAACTTGCTGAGGTTGCAGCAAAAGAACCAATAGAAATTGAAGATAATATTCCCGAAGAAAAAGAATATAATAAAATAGTTAAAAAATTTAGTGGTGAATTTGAAAAAGCTTATAAAATCAAAGAGAAATCAGAAAGAGTTGATGCTATCGATTTGATTAAAGAAGATATATTGAATAAGTTTGACGAAGATGTAAACACAAATTTATTATTATCAGTTATCAAAAAAACCGAGTCAGATGTAGTTAGAACATCTGTAATTAAAACAAAAAAAAGAATAGATGGACGAGACAATAAAACAGTTAGAAAAATTGTTGCGGAAGTAGGTACCTTACCTAGATCTCACGGTTCTGCATTATTCACAAGAGGAGAAACACAAGCTCTAGTTGTTACAACATTAGGTTCTTCTCAAGATACGCAAATAATTGATGGTCTTAATGGTGACTCTAAGGAGCATTTTATGCTTCATTACAATTTTCCTCCATATTCAGTAGGTGAAGCTGGCAGAGTTGGTTCACCAGGGAGAAGAGAAATTGGTCATGGAAAATTAGCATGGCGAGCAATTCATCCGCTGCTTCCAACAGTTGAAGAGTTTCCCTATACAGTAAGGATTGTCTCAGAAATAACAGAGTCAAATGGTTCATCTTCAATGGCAACAGTATGTGGAACTTCATTAGCTCTCATGGACGCGGGCGTACCTATAAAAAAGCCTATTGCTGGAATAGCAATGGGTCTAATTAAAGAAAAAGATAAGTTTGTTGTTTTATCAGATATCCTTGGTGATGAAGATCATCTTGGTGATATGGATTTTAAAGTTGCTGGAACTAAAGATGGTATTACAAGTCTTCAAATGGATATAAAAATTACATCCATAACTAGTGAAATTATGAAAATTGCTTTAGACCAAGCATTAGAAGGAAGAAAATACATATTAGCGGAAATGAAAAAAGCTATTTCTAAAACCAGGACAAATCTAGCAGAAAATGCTCCAAAAATTAAAGTAATGAAAATTAAAACAGAAAAGATCAAAGAGATTATTGGACCATCTGGTAAGGTGATAAAAGGAATTTGTGAAAACACAAATTCTAAAATTGATATTGATGACTCAGGAGTTTTAAAAGTTGCATCTCCAAACGATGAGTCCTTAGACAAGGCTCTTAAAATGATAAATGACATCATTGTAGAACCTGAAATGGGTGTAATATATAATGGTAAAGTTGTAAAAACAGTTGATTTTGGTGCTTTTGTGAATTTTCTTGGTAATAGAGATGGATTAGTACATATTTCTGAATTGCAAGATCAAAGAACGGAAAAAACAACAGATGTATGTAAAGAGGGAGATGAAGTGAAGGTGAAAGTTATCGGTTTTGATGATAGGGGCAAGGTTAAACTTTCTATTAAAAGAGTTAATCAAGAAACTGGTGAAGACTTGGATAATTAAATTTTTGGAGAAAAAAATGACAAGTTATATTAAGAAATCAGAATGGGTTAAAACTGAAATTTTAGATAAAGTTGGATGGGTTGAACTTTGTCATGAAAATCCTCTTAATCCTCTTTCAGCAGGATTTGTAGAGGCAATATATGAAAGCTGTAAAAGCTTTGATGAAGATCCAAGCGTTAAATGTATTGTTCTAATAGGTTCAGAAAAAGCTTTTGCCGCAGGAGCAGATCTTAAGGAAATGCTACCTTTATCTTTCGCAAAAATATCTGAAATAAGATATATCGAAAAAAATTGGTCTTACTTCTCAAATATACAAAAACCTATTATAGCGGCTGTCAATGGTTTCGCTCTAGGTGGTGGCTGTGAACTTGCAATGTCATGTGATTTTATTATTGCTTCAGAAGACGCAAAATTTGGTCAGCCTGAAATTAATGTTGGAGCCATTCCAGGAGCTGGAGGTAGCCAAAGAATGCCAAGATATATAGGAAAGTCAAAAGCTATGTATGCAATCTTAACAGGTGATATGATTGATGCTTATGAAGCTGAAAAGTGTGGGCTTGTAGCAAAAGTTTTCAAAAGTGATGAATTTAAGGAAAATATTATTAAAATTTCTTCAAAAATAGCAAATAAGTCGTCAGCACTTGCTCGATTAGCTAAAGAATCTGTAAATTTGAGTTACGAAACTCCACTTCAGGAAGGTTTGAGAGCAGAGAGATCTATTTTTATGTCCACGTTTGCACTTGAAGATCATGTTGAGGGTATGACAGCCTTTGCAGAAAAAAGAAAACCTGATTGGAAAGATAAATAATATTAAAAATCAATATCTTTTTGAGCTGGTACACCTGAAGAATGTAATCCACCATCTACATTATGAATAACACCTGATACACCGCTTGATAGATCAGAGAGAAGATATAATGCAGCATTACCTACTTGTTCTAGACCAGGATTGTTTTTTAAAGGCGTCACTTTCTCAGAAAATCTAAAAACATGTCTTGCTCCCGAAATTGCAGCTCCAGCAAGAGTCTTCATTGGGCCAGCAGAAATTGCATTGACCCTAATATTTTTTGGACCAAGATCCATAGACATATACTTTACTGATGTTTCAAGCGCTGCTTTAGCAACCCCCATAACATTATAGTGAGGCGTAGTTCTTTTTGCACCCAAATAAGTTAATGTTAGCAAAGAACCTCCATTAGGATTTATTATTGGTAAGCATGCTTTAGCAATTCTTGTAAAGCTGAATGTAGAAATATCTAATGTTTGCAAAAAATTTTTTCTAGAAGTTTCTATATATTTACCTTTAAGTTCTTCTTTATCTGAAAATGCAACTGCATGAACAATAAAGTCTATTTTGTAGGAATGTGATTTTAAGCGTGAAACGAAATTTTCAATCGAATTTAACTTACTAGGTTCCTCTGCTACATCACATTGATATAATTCCTTGCTATTAACACTTTCAGCTAATGGGATAATTCTTTTTTTTAAACTTTCATTTTGATATGTAAATATTAAGTCTGCTCCATGTTTGCTTAACTCGTTTGCAATACCCCATGCAATAGATCTTTCATTAGCAACACCCATTATGATGCCTTTTTTATTTTCCATTAATTTCATTTTAAATTCTCAGAAAACTTTGAAAGAACAAGACATGCATTGGTGCCTCCAAAACCAAATGAATTGGACAAAGCAGTATCTAAATTAATATTTTTCTTAGATATACGAGGTATATCAATATTTTCAATAGCAGGATCAGGGTCAAAGATATTTGCAGAACCAGTAATAAAATTATTGTTCATCATAATAAGAGTATAAATAGCTTCATGAACACCTGTTGCTCCGAGAGAATGACCGGTTAGAGACTTTGTACTAGTTATAGTAGGTAGTTTTTTACCTTCAAACACTTCTTTTATAGCTTCAATTTCTTGAATATCTCCAACTGGAGTACTAGTTCCATGCGAGTTAATATAGTCGATTTGTCTTTCAACTCCACTCAGTGCTTGTTTCATACATCTTACAGCTCCTTCACCACTTGGAGCCACCATGTCGTAACCATCAGAATTAGCAGCATGTCCTATTATCTCACCATAAATTTTTGCTCCTCTTTTTAAAGCATGTTCTAATTCTTCCAAAACAACAATTCCACCCCCACCAGCTATGACAAATCCATCTCTATTTAAATCATACGGTCTAGATGAAATATTGGGTTTATCATTGTACTTACTTGACATAGCTCCCATAGCATCAAAAAGAACTGATAATGTCCAATCTAACTCTTCTCCTCCCCCAGCAAATACTATGTTCTGCTTACCATATTTTATATTATCTGATGCAATACCGATGCAATGTGAGGATGTAGAGCATGCCGAAGTTATAGAAAAGTTTAATCCTTTTATTTTAAACATTGTGGACAGGCATGCAGATACAGTTGAACTCATACACCTAGGTACCATAAAAGGTCCTACTCTTTTAGGCCCCTTGTTTCTTGCAATATCAAATGCATTCAAAAGATTTGCGGTACTTGGACCTCCAGATCCAGCGATAAGACCAGTATTCACATTCGAGATTAATTCATCTGACAAATTAGCATCATTTATAGCTTCTTTCATAGCTATAGCAGTATAAGCTGAACCTTCCCCCATAAATCTGAGATCTTTTTTTTCCAAATAATTTTCAAATTCTATATTTACGGCGCCATGAACTTGGCTTCTAAATCCCATTTCTTTGTATTGTTCAGAAAAAACTATACCTGATTTAGAATTCATCAAAGAGTCTTTGACTTCTTCTTGGTTATTGCCAATAGGACTGACAATACCTAATCCAGTAACCACAACTCTTTTTAACTTTTCCATTAATTTTCCGTATTAAATTGTTTTTGATTGCTCTTGAAATAGACCCACTCTGATATCCGAAGCTTCAAATACTATTTCATTATCGCAAAAAACCTTACCATCCGCTATGCCAAGCATCAATTTTCTATTTATAATTTTTTTAAAATCTAATAAATATTCAACTTTGTTTGCCTTAGGCAAAATTTGTCCACTAAACTTAACATTTCCAACAGATAGTGCTCTTCCTTTACCTCTACCTCCCATAATTCCTAGACAAAAACCAAGAAGTTGCCACAATCCATCCATACCAAGACATCCTGGCATCACTGGATCATTCTCAAAATGACATCCAAAGAACCATTTATCAGGGGTAATTTTAAACTCTGCCCTTGCAGTACCTTTATTATATTCTCCACCTGTATCAGTAATATTAGTAATTTTATCAAACATTAACATTGGTGGCATGGGTAGACGTGGAAAATCTATACCAGCTAACTTACCTTTAGCGCAAGCTATTAATTCTTCATATTTAAAATTTGTTTTTGGTAACTTCAAGTTTTAATCCTTTATCTTTCTATTATTATATATATATATTTTAAATAAATAAATCAAAGAATGAGAATACTTTAATTATCAATTTTAACTAGATTGGCTTTCCAAAGGTAATTTTTAATAAACCAGCCATTAAATTTCTTTTTAAAAACTCTAACTTTACACCAAGATATTCTGCAGCTTTTGATTTCAACAAGTACTTGTTTTTTTAAAAATGCAATTTTTTTTGATTTAGTTTCA
>QCNN01000036.1 GCA_003213175.1 SAR116 cluster bacterium AG-426-B08
AGCTACAACTGACATAAAAAGTCCTGCTTTAATTAGGGCATGATTGATTAAATGTATAAAACTTGAGGCGATACCTGCTTTTGTTACGAGTGAAATTCCCAAAATTATATACCCTATTTGTGCAACAGAGGAATGAGCTAAAAGTTTTTTGGTATCTTTTTCAAATATGGCCATAACTGTGCCAGCAAAAATGGCACAAATAGAAAGAAACAATAATATATATCTTAAACTTTCAAATGAGTAAATATCATAGCTTGTCCCAAAAATAGTGAAGGAAATTCTAGCTAGAATATAAATTGCTACTTTTGTAGCTGTTGCCGCTAAAAGAATAGAAACAGGCGAGGGAGCATAAGCATATGCATTAGGTAGCCAAATGTGCAAAGGGAAAATAGCCGCCTTTACCATGATCCCTAGTATCATAAAAGTAAATGCCACAATAACAGATTTATTAAGTCCCAATTCAGGAATTTTTTGTGAAAGATCACTCATATTAAGTGTTCCACTTACACCGTATAATAAGCCGACCCCAATGACATAAAAAGTAGCTCCAATAGCTCCTAAAATTAAATAGTTGTATCCTGCTACTAGAGCCTTTTTATCAACTTTTGAGCCCATTGCTACAAGTGCTACTGCAGATAATGATGAGATTTCAAGAAAAACAAATAAATTAAATGCATCAGCTGTTGTCACTAACCCCATTAATCCAGCTATTGTTAATAACCATAAACTATAAGTTTTAGAGATTAAATTATTATAAACCTCTGAAGTAAAAAAGTTGTGTGCAAAAGATGATGCCAAGCAACTTATGACTGCGATGATGAATATTGGAATTATGCTTACTTTATCTACAATATATTCAATACCAAGAGGTGGTGGCCAATTTCCTAGATGGTAAGATATAAGGTTTTTTTCTGATACTTCAATTCCTAAAAGAATAGAAAATAATAATGTTAATAATGAAGCTAAATTTGTTAAAAACCAAGAGTGTCTCTGATTTGGTAAGACAGCAACAATTAACGAGAACATTAATGGTGTAATCACAATGAGAATTGGTAAATTTTTTATGATTAAGTCCATAATTACTTATTCTTTTTTTCTGAAAATTTTTCATGATAATCTACAAGATCTACTGCAGAAATTTCATCTTCATTAATGCTACCATATGCTTTATTAATTCTTACAATTAGAGCTAAACCAAGTGCTGTTGTCGCCACACCAACAACAATTGCTGTAAGTATTAAGACATGAGGTAGTGGGTTTGAATATATTTCTTCGCTATTATTTGTTATAATTGGAGCAGTACCACCTGCAATTTTACCAAAAGTTATATAAAGCAAAAAAACTGATGTTTGAAATATCGCAAGACCAACGACTTTTTTTAATAAGCTTTTTTTTGAAATAACAATATATAATCCTATCATCATTAAAGTGAAAACAATCCAATAATTCCAAACACCAAAAATTTCGTTAATCATTTTTATTTCTTCCAAATTTAAAATTTGCGAATGAATAGAACAAACATATCATTACATTACATACTGTTAAACCAACACCAAACTCAACTAATAAAATTCCTATGTGTTGACCAGATTGTTTGTTAGATCCAAGAAGATCATAACTTAAGTAGGGCTCACCCAAAATCAAACCAACTACGCCAACAAAACCATATAAAAAAGCACCTAACACAAGTAGAAAAAAGTTTAATTTCGATGGCATTATTATCTTACATTTGTCAACACCAAAAACCATTGCATATAATATGAAAGCAGCTGCAACTATAACGCCTGCCTGAAAGCCTCCTCCAGGTCCAAAGTCACCATGAAATTGAACATATAACCCAAAAAGGATAATTGGTGTAAACAGAACTTTCGTACAAACTTTTAAAATTAAATTGTTCATTTATTTTTTACTAATCTCATTTTTTACTGATTTATTAGTTTCTTTTAAAGTTCTATTATATAACAGAATAAATACAGCTAATCCTGCTGTATAGATTACTATAGTTTCTCCAAAAGTATCATACCCTCTATAACTAGCTAAAATCGCAGTAACTACATTAGGAATACCAATGTGATTTTTTGATCCTTCAATAAAATCACTCACCAAATGCTGGTGAACTGGATTATTTTCATTTCCTACCATTGGTAAATCATAGCTAGCCCAAATTAATAACCCACCAATTAAAAGACATATAGAAAGTGCAAAAATATTATTTTTGTTAAAGCTTTCTTGAACCTCTTCTTTTGGAAGAAAACTCAAAGCCGCTAAAAACAAAATTGTGGATATACCGGCACCAACAGAGGCTTCCGTAAATGCAACATCAACAGCATCCAAGCTTACAAACATTAATGCTGCTACCAAAGAATAAGTTCCAGCTAATAATATAGTAAAAATTACTTTCCTTGTGTTTACTATAAACAAAGCTATAACTAACATAAAACTTACAAGAAAAGCATTTATTATTATTTCAGTAATCATAAGGTTTCCCCTTTATTATTACTAATTGGTTTTAAACCTTTTTTTCTAGCAAGATTTGCAGTCACATGACCAGTAATAGGACTGGTAAAAAAAATAAAGATACCAATAAAAATTAATTTAGCTGTGATTAGGGAAATTCCACTTTGCAAGCACATACCTAATATTATGAAAGCTGTTCCAGCAGTATCAATCATTCCTGAAGCATGAATTCTCGAAAATACATCTGGTAGTCTTAGTATTCCAATTGAACCTATGAGTATAAATAAAATTCCTAAAATAAGAGAAGCAATGGAAGAATAATTAATTATGGAATCAATCATTTATTTATCTCCCAATTTACCTTTATCAAATAGCTTTAAAACAGCAACTGTACCAATAAAGTTAATGAGTGCATAAACTATCGAAATATCAATAAATTCAGGTCTTCCCATGTAAAAGCCATGAATTGATATTGCTAAAACTACGATTGTTCCTATGCTATTTGCAGCTAAAATTCTGTCATAAGTTGTTTTACCAGCAATTAATCTAATCAAAATCAACAAAAAGCAAACCGAAAATGCAAATAAAATAGCTAAGAACATCATTTACCTTTTTCCAGCCAACTGACCATTTTATCCATCTGAGAACTCCTAACATCGTCACCAAAACTTTTTGTCAAGGCATGAACTTCAAAAACATTTTCATTTATTTGAGTGGTGACGGTTCCAGGTGTAAGTGTTATTGAATTTGCATAAGTAACTTTTCCTTCGTTAGAAGCTTGAGAGCTTTTTATAGTGAATAATTCTGGATCTTCAGTTTTAAATAAAATAACCTTGGCAGTTTCAATATTAGATATTAAAATTTCTTTTATCAGCCACAATGTATACTGGAGGAGTCTTGGGAAAAAGTACAATGGTAACATTTCGTTGTCTAAAATATTGGCTTTTATAGTTAAGTAAACACATAAAGCACAAGAAATTATTCCTAAAGAAGTAATTAAAATTGAATAATGTCCTGACATTAAGAGCCAAAATCCAAGTAATAAAAAAAATAATATTATACTTCTAAAGTTAATCATAATTAAAAAAACATATAATCACGGTTTAATAAATAATTCAATATCATGAATTTTTTTTATAACTTTTTGTTTGTACAAAAATTGTTGAAATTTTTGGTAAGCATCTAAATCATATGCATTTGGCCTTAGAGAAAACCTTTTGATTGTATCCCTATATGCTCTTTTATTTAACTCGTCATTCAATCCATTTCTATATTTTGAAAAATCATTCCAAGTTTTATTTGGATTATTTACAATTTTAATTGTAGCTTTTTGAATAGCTTGTAAAAATTTTTTAAATTTTATCTCATTTCTATTTTTAATATTAATTATAAATATCAGTTCTTCATAATTAGGCACACCTAATTCTTCAGGAAAGAAAGCTTTCCCCGGGTGACCAACGATGTCCATTTGATTAAGTTCAAAGTTTCTAAAAGCACCAATTACAGCATCAACTTTTTTTGAAATTAAAGAAGGTGATAAAGAGAAATTAATATTGATTAACTCTACATCAGATAAACTTAAACCATACCTTTCAAACATACCTGAGAGTAATGCATCTTCAAATCCCCCAACTGAAAATCCGATTTTTTTGTTTTTTAAGTCCTTTATTGTATCTATAGGTCCATTTTTTAAAACAACAAGACTGTTCAGAGGTGTACTAACAAGTGAACCAAGTCTTACTATTGGAAGTGATTGATCTATTTGAAGGTGAAATTGAGGTTGATAAGATATGGCTATATCGATCTTTCCAGCTGCAACCTGCTTGGGTGGGTCATTAGGATCGGCTGGTTCAATTATTTCAACTTTCAAATTTTCATTTTTAAAATAACCATATTTTTCAGCAATTATAATTGGGGCATGGTCTGGATTTATAAACCAGTCAAGACCTAACTTTATTTGATTTTCAGAACTTAAAGAAAAAGAAATAGTAAAAATAAATTTTAATAAAGAAATAAAAAATAAAAAATGCATAAACTCCCTCCGCTAGCATTATCTAGATCAGGTTTATAGAGTATTTCTCAGCTGTATACAGCACCCCCGTTGAGACCATTCTATATTGAGAAATTTTAATGTAAACGAAATTATTAATAATTAAATTTAAAAATTTTTAATTTTGATAAGATCTTTGTAATTTTATTTTTCCCACCAAATTGATTTTTTTAAAATTTTATCGATTAAAAAATATAAAGATATTGTTAAAATTATTAAAATAAATAATGCGGCAAACATATTATCTATTTGTAATCTTGCATTACTATATATCATGTATGAACCTAAACCTCTACTCCCACCAATCCATTCTCCGACAACGGCTCCTATTGGAGCAAAACATGCACCTACTCTAATGCCAGAAAATAATCCGGGAAGGGCATTAGGTAACTTTATAAAGAAAAAAATATGAAATTTATTTAAACCTAATGTTTGACCAGCATGTAAGTATTCTTTTGGGATTTTATTGAGTGAATCTGAAAAATTGGACGCTATTGGAAAAAATACTATCAATGTTCCAATAACTATTTTACTAGTTATTCCGTATCCGAACCACAAAACTAACACTGGTGCAAGGGCGAATACGGGTATTGCCTGACTTGCAAGTAACATTGGCATAAGCCATCTTTTTAGTGTAATAGAAAAAGAAATTAAAATTGCAAAAACACTACCAATGATTATTCCAATTATAAGTGATATTATAATTTCTAATAGTGTAATAAAAGTATGATCTAAGATTTCTAAATGATTTTTATACAGAGCAATAGCAACTAATTCAGGAGATGGTAAAATAAAAGAAGGCAAATCAAAAAATAAACAAATTAGATGCCAAAAAGTGATAACAAAGATGAATGTAATTAAAATTCTAATCATAATATTTAATCATATAATAAAATGAAAAATTTTGTATTTTCCAGCAAAATATTTAAAGGTTCAAAATACGGAGAAGGGCATCCATTAAATATAGACAGGGTTTGGCCAAGTTTAGAGTTATTAAAAATAATGAATTGGGTTTCAGATGACGAGATTATTTTTAATGAACCAGCTTCAATTAAAGAGTTAACATTATTCCATGATTTAGACTATTTAAAAACTCTAAAAAAAGCAGAGAGATTTCAATTTTTAGAAACCGAGGAAAAAAATAAATTTAATATAGGTATAGGTGTTAATCCAATTTTTACAGAAGTGTTTTCAAGACCAGCCGCTGCAGCAAAGTCATCAATGAGAGCTATTGAGTATTTAGCCAAAAATAAGGCCAAAAAAATATTAAATTTTTCTGGCGGCACTCATCATGGAAGAAAGTCTTATGCATCGGGGTTTTGTTTTTTAAATGATTGTATTTTATCAATTCTAAAAGCTAAAGAATTAGGATTTAAAAAAATTTTGTATATAGATATTGATGCTCACCATTGTGATGCTGTTCAAGATAATTTTAAAAATGAAAATGATATCCAAATAATTTCTATTCATGAAAAAAATAAATGGCCTCGTACAGGAAATCTCGAAGATTGTAAAATTTCAAATATAGTTAATTTACCAGTGCCTGAATATTTTAATGACTCAGAGATTATTTTTCTTATAGATAATATTGTTATTCCATACTCTATAAAATTTAAACCTGATATTACTATCATTCAAGCTGGCACTGACTGTTTAAAAGATGATCCTCAATCTAAAATGATTTTGACTAACTCATCTTATTGGTTATCAATTTCAAAACTTAAAAATTTATCAATCAAAACATTAATACTTGGTGGTGGTGGATATAATCCTTATGTAACTGCTAAGGCATGGGCAGGAAATTGGTTGGTTTTAAACTCTAATGAGGATGCTTTACAAAAGAACTTAAATTATGAATGCAGAGAACTTCTTAGCTCATTGAAATGGAATAATTCAAGAGTAAGAAATGGTGTTCCTCATAAATGGTTAGATAAGTGGTCAGATGGATTTAAAAAACAACATGTTAGAACTGAAATTATAGAGCTGGTAAATGAAGTTAAAAAAATTAAAAATTTGTAAAATTATTTTATTTTTTTCATTAATTATAATATCAATGTATCCATTAAATTCTTTTTCATGTAGTTTTAATGTCCTACCAAAAAAAGTTTTAATTATATTAAATAAAATTACTAACGAGAAAAGTCATTTTGTTGTTGAAATCGCAAAAACTGATGAACAAAAAAAACAGGGACTTCAATGCAGAATTAGTTTAAAGAAAAATGAAGGAATGTTGTTTGTTTGGAATTTTGAGGATTATCGAACATTTTGGATGAAAAATACCAGAATTCCATTAGATTTAATTTTTGTAAACGCAAATTATGAAATAGTTGATGTTTTTTACAACGCAGAACCTTATAAATTAAATGCAATTAATAGTAAAAAAAAAGCTAAATATGTTCTTGAATTAAATTCTGGAGTTTTTAAAAGTTTTTATCTTAATTTAGGTGATAAGATTTTATTAAAAAAATGAAAAAATTGTTTAAAATTATTTAAATTTAAACTAAAAGAAGTATATCGGGGCGTAGCGCAGTCTGGTAGCGCATCTGGTTTGGGACCAGAGGGTCGGGAGTTCGAATCTCTCCGCCCCGACCAATTAAAAAGAGAAAATTTAATTGAAAGTGTTTAAAAATATGATATTTAGTAAATAATATATTAGTAATGGAGATGTGGTATGTTCAAAATAAACTTTATAAGCAAAATTTTTCTAACAATAATTTTTACAATTATTTTATCAAATTGTGCTTCTAGACCGTCAAGCATCGCCGCATCATATGTATCTCATGAAAAATATATGGATTACTCTTGTGTTCAGTTAGCTACGAAAATGAGCGATGCACAAGGCGAGCTACAAAAATATTCTGAATTACAAAACTCTAAAGCTAATATTGATGCAGCCTCAGTTTTCTTTGTTTTAATTCCTGCTAGTTCACTTACTGGTGATCATAAAGCTGATGTAGCAAAGTTTAAAGGTGAAATAGAGGCAATTAACACCGCACAAACAAAGTTGAAATGTAAATAATTGTATTTTAGATTTATTTTAATATTCTATTTCTTTTTACCCATATCCTATAGTAATTCGTCTGAAGTTGGCATGTCAGACGAAAAAATATGCTCACTAGCGACCACAAAATCTGGGACTTTTGGAAGAACATGGGTAGCAGTAGATGGTCTTAATGGAAAGTATGTTAAAGAAGCATTTCTAAGAGGATTGTTTTGTAATACGTATGACAAAATTACAGATAATAACATTTGCGAAATGTTTTTAAATACCGAAAAAGATTTAAATGAATTTGAAAAAATAAAATGGTTCAGAGAGCTTAATAGAAGAAAATTAAATTGTGGAAAAAAAGGTATAAATGACTATTCTAGCCAGTTTTGGAATAAAAATATAAACATATTCAAAAAAGAAAAAGAAAGAGATATCAAGTCAGACAAAATTAAACCAGTAATTAAAATAGATTATCTTTCTACTAAAAATAAACTTGGTATCGTGCGTGGAAGAGTAATAGATAATAAAGGTATAAAAAAATTAATAATAGATAAAGATGAAATATTTTTTGACAAAAATGGTAAATTTGAATTTTCAACCTTTGTCCCGATAGGAGGATTAGAATTGCAAATAGTAGTTGAAGATTTATCAGGTTTAAAATCAATAAGACAAATTAATTTTAAAAGAAAGAAAGAGAACTATTCAGCTAAAAATTTCTCAAGGTTAAACCCACTAAAGAAAAAAGTTTATAAAAATCCTGATGCAATAGCTATTTTAATAGGTGTTGCAAAATATAAGAATACTATTGCAGATGCCATTTATGCTGACAATGATGCTATAATTTTTAAAGACTATGCCTCAGACATACTAGGAGTTCCTGAGAGTAGAATTAAAGTCTTAATTAATGAA
>QCNN01000037.1 GCA_003213175.1 SAR116 cluster bacterium AG-426-B08
TTTAACAAACAGTCAAATGAAAATTCTTTTCAAAAATTAATAAATTTTGTTAATCAGAGTGATGCTAGGCCAGATTTAAATAACTCTACAATATCTTCAGCAGAACTTGAGGAAGAAAAACAAAAGAGAAAAACAGTTTTAAACTGTGTTCCAAGTAAAGCAAAAAATATTCTCGAACCTTCAAATTGGAATTGGCATAATTGCATTGGAACAATTGAGTACAAAGAGGGAAAGTTTAAAGGTTGGAAATATAATGGTGAATTTAAAAATGGAAAACCCCACGGGAAAGGAACGACCTATCAACAAAATGGGGATAAATATGTTGGAAATTATAGAAATGGAAAAAAAAATGGAAAGGGAACTTATTATTTTTTAAGCGATGACAAATTTAAAGGTGATATTTACATCGGCAATTTTAAAGATGGCAAAAGACATGGAAAGGGTACTTATAATTATAATGATGGAGATGTTTTTGAAGGGGAATACAAGGATGGTTTAAGACATGGAAAGGGTACTTATTTTGCACTAAGGGATGATAAATTTAAGGGAGATATATTTATTGGGCAATATAAGAACGGTAAAAAGGATGGTTATGGAACTTATATTCATAAAAATGGTAATAAATATGAGGGAAATTATAAAAATAATGAATTACATGGGTTTGGTATATATAATTATAATGGCTTTGAGTATAGAGGTGAATATAAAAATGGTAAAAGACATGGTGAAGGTATTTTAAAATGGCCAAGCGGGAAAATACAAGAGGGCATTTGGAAAAATGGCAAATTTCTAGATTCAAAGAATTTAAAAAATCAACCAAATTCATCAATTGCTTTAAATCAGTCATCCAATTCTTCAGCAGAACTTGAGCAAGAAAAACAAAAGAGAAAAACCCTACAAAAAAAAGCAAACGAAGAAGAGAGTAAACGAAAAGCCTTAGAACAACGAGTTGCAGAATTAGAGAAGAAGAACAAAGAATTACAAAAACTTAGAGAAATTAAACAAAAACCATCAAAAGAAATAGGATCAGGCTTTTACGTAAGTAAGTTTAGACACATCGTAACGAACCAACATGTCGTTAATCAATGTAAGAAGATAACTGTTGGTGATAGTATGAGCACGCAAATACCTGCAGACTTGATAGCGTCAGACAAACGTAATGATTTAGCTATACTCCAAACTGTGTCTATGGAAATGGCATCTGCTGATACAAAGTCTTTTGTACAAAAATTAGCTGTACAGATAGTACCTATCATCTCAGGTGGTCTCATGAGGTCGGAAGATGTAAGGGGTGGCGAGGAGATACTTGTAGCTGGGTATCCACTTGGTGACATGGTAAGTGATACTATAAAGGTTACTCGAGGCATAGTAAGTGCAACCAAGGGAATAGATAATGATGTAAGTCTTTTTGAAATAGATGCTGTGATAAGAAAAGGTAATAGTGGTGGTCCTATTTATGACAAACGAGGAAACATAGTCGGAGTAGCCGTATCACGATTAAATGTGAATAGAACTGATACAATCAATTTTGGTATAAAAGGATCCACAGTAAAACAGTTTCTATCAGCTCATGATATACCAACGAAATGGTCTAATAGAAATAAAGCTGTTGGTAATGAAAAGTTATACCAAATAGCCTCAAAACAAACTGTAATGGTTGTATGTCACAAATAATTATATTTTTCTGAAGTTGTCTAATTTAATACAATCTTTTTTTATATAAAATCTATTACCATAAGTTTCGATTAGATCTTTTTCCATTTTAATAGTTCTTACAATACACTGTTTTTTTGTAAAATTTAATCCGCTTGTATCTTGGTATGCTATACATTCCAAATTTAATAAATTACATATTGATACGATTGCTTGAAACATTTAAACTCCTTCAATTAAAAATGAGAATAAATATTCAATTATATTTATATCAAATAGAATATTATTAATATCTTAAATGAATTAAAAAGTGATAAATTTGTAATCTAATTTTTGAAGTTTTGCATAAAAATTTTACAAAAATCACTTAATTAGTTTTTTTTTCAAAAAAAATATAATAATTGTTTTTAATTTTTGAATAATCTAGAAATCTTCTGTAGATTGCGCTCTTTCTATTAATCAATAGTTAATAAAGAGAGCGTATACTTTTAACTTATTTAAAATTTAACTAATTTTGAATTTTCTTTTTCAACAGTTTTTTTAAATCTTTTAAGAAAGTCAGGAATTGCACTATTTACTCTACTCCAAGTTGGTATGAAAGGTGTTTCCATAGGGTTTTCAAAAAAACTCTCACCTGCTTTCATAATATTTAATGCAAACATTTCTACAGTTTTCTCCTCCTTATCAGAGTCAAAAGAAATTCCATTCATAATTGAGTCACTTCTATAAATATCTATCATATCAAGTGCTGTTCTATAATATGTAGCTTTTAAGGTTCGAAAAGTTTCAATATTAAAGGTAAACCCCTGTGTTGCCAATTTCCTTATTAATGTTTTAATTATATCAATAGACATTCTAGACAAACCGGCACTATCATTATTAAAGGAAACATCCTGATGTTTATGATCATAAGTTTCTGCTAAGTCAACCTGACATATTCTATTTGAAGCTTGATTCCTTTGCATTTCAGAAAGAATGCCAATTTCAATTCCCCAATCTGTAGGTATTTTCAATTCTGGTAATAAATTTCTTCTGAAAGAAAACTCACCCGCAAGCGGATATTTAAAAGATTTCATAAAATCTAAGTACTCACTTCTGCCAATAGTTCTTTCCATAGCAATAAGGATAGGGTAAACAAGAAGTCTAGCAACTCTTCCATTCATTTTATTGTTTGTAATACGTGGATAATATCCTTTGCAAAACTCAAAATTAAATAATGGATTAACAACTGGATAAAATAATTTAGCCAATAATCTTCTGTCATAAGTTTTTATGTCACAATCATGCAAAGCTATTGATCTTGCTTCACCTCTGGCTATTGCCATGCCAATACAATACCAGACATTTCTTCCTTTCCCCATTTCCTTGGGTGCCAATCCCTTATTTTGAAGTTCTTTATCCAATTTTTTTAAATTAGGACCGTCATTCCACAAAATAGAAAAAGGTAATTTAAGTTTACTAAAAAAACTGAAAGCAAAATTAACGTCTTTTTCATCAGCCTTATCTAGACCTATGATAATGTGATTTAAGTATTTTGTCTTACTTATTTCTTTTACTATATTTGGTAAAGCTGTTCCTTTTAATTCAGAGAATAAACAAGGCAAAATTAATTCTAACTTCCTTTCTTTTGAAAAAAGTAACAGTTCAGACTCAATTTCATTAGTGGACTTTAATGAAAAATCATGAAGATTTGCAACAACACTATTTTGGGAAAAATCTCCCATGGCTAGACCTTTAAATCTAAATCAATTTTTTTAAGAGATTTTTTTACAACATCTATCCAAGATAGAGGAGAAGATTTTTTTGAAGTTATATATTTTTTTTTCATATTTTTTTTTAAAATATTATTTTGATTTAAAATTAAACATGGATAATCTGACAAATGTAACATTTCTAAATCATTTTGATTATCACCAATGCCAATCGTAATCATCTTATTCGTGTTATTTTTTTTTAATAAGTCAAGAAGTATGTTCATAGAAATTCCTTTATCAACATTATCGCCTAAATTTAGGACTCTTCCTCCAAATTGAATACTTAAACCTAAATATTTTATCTGTTCTATTAAATTAATTTTCTCTTTATAATTTCCATTAAAAATTATGGGAATTGAATAATTTCTATTTAAAGCAACTTTAACTTGATCTGAAGATAAGCCTAAAATTCTTTTTTGCTTTTCAAGACTTTGCTCTGAAAGGATCAAACATTTATTTTTAACTTTTGTCTCAACACTTTCTTGAAATATTTTTAATATTTCTTCCTTTTTTCTACTTAATATATATTTTTTTGGTAAAGATTTATCTAAAATATTTAATCCACAAATTTCAGATCCATTTTCACAAATAAAAGTTTTGTCTATATTTGCTTCAGTACAAAAATAATCTATTTCTTTGGAGGTTTTGCTGGAATTTGGAATAATTTTAATTCCTAATTCTACAATTTCATTAATAAACTTTTTTGCATTATTAAAACTAAATGTTTCTGAATCTAATAAAGTACCATCTAGATCAGTAAAAATAAAAACTTGACACATTTTACGCATTAATAATTATTAATTTAATCAAACCTTCAAATCAATAAATTAGGTTTCAAAAGTAAATTTATTATAAAAAAGTATTTTTAATGAATGTTTTTTCTTTTATCTAGAAAGCTAAAAATTTTTTCTTTTATAGAGAAATCATAGATATTATTATGTCCTGCATTCTTTATAAGTAAGAATTGTTTTGGTTCAGGAGCTTTTTCAAAGATTTTTTGACCTAATTCAACTTTAATAATCTTATCTTGTTTACCATGAATTACTAATAAAGGTGATTTAATGTTTTTTATTATTCCTAATATTTCATGTCGATCCCATACAAGCCATTTAGCGGGTAAATACCAGTAATGATTTTGTGCAACTTCAGAAATTGAAGTAAAAGGTGCTTCTAAAATAGTTGAATAAAAAGAAAATTCAGTTGATAACTTTACAGATATTCCACATCCAAGAGACTCACCATAAACAATAATATTTTTAGTGGTTATATTTTTTTGTGATAAAAAGTTGATAGCGGCGATCCCATCATTATAAAAACCTTCTTCACTGGGCTTACCTTTATTCTCGCCGTATCCTCTATATTCTACTAATAACAAACCATAACCACGATCTAAAAAAAACTTAAACTTGTTTGCTCTATGTCCTACGTGACCCGCGTTTCCATGAAAGAGAAGTATTGTTTTCATATCCATGGAAGAAGGTTTTTTATATAAGGATTTCAAAACATGTCCATCAGAAGTCGAAAACTCAACTTGTTTTAAACCAGTATTTGAAAAAAAACTTTCATCGATTTTTTCTTTATAAGGTAAATAAAGTAAGGAGCGTTGAAATAAGAATATTAACAAAACAATAAGTAAGTAAAATCCTACAGCATAGGTAAAAATTAAATAAAATTTTGTCATTTCTTATAATTACAAAAAACCTTATTCATAACAAGAAAAAGACATAAAGCTCTATAATATTTTTTTTATGAGAGCAAATACTGGAATAGAATGGATTGATTTTACTTTTGATTTTTGTGTACAACTACTATTTGATGCAGCAGATTTAATCGGAATATCTTATGAAGAAATAAATGTATGGTTGTTCTGTATTATTTGGCCTATATTAAGTTTAATAATGTTTGCTGAAATTATTAGACTTAGACTAAAATTAAATATTTTAGATAAAGATAAACATTACTAGTTTTTATTAAATAGCTTCTAAACAAACAGTTATAGTTGCATGCTCATGTTAAACTAGTTCTTTTAAATTGTTATTCTTTTAAAAATTTACAAATTTTCGTTTTTAAATTAATATTAAAATATATTAGAGATATTTATGGGTTTATTAAAAGAAAATAAATTTAAAAATCCTCAAGAGAGGGCTATCTGGAATACGCCTGAAAATGCATTTGATTGGTCTTGGCCAAAAGTTCCTAGGCATCAATTTTTGTCAGAAAAAGAGAAAGCATATGATTTTAATGGTGATAGTTTATTAATACCCTTAGATATTTCTAATGTTCTTAAAACTTCGTATATGGCTACCACACCATCAATATTAGCAAGATACATTAAAATAAATTCTAAAAAAAACTTATCACACATTTTAAGTACATCAGGTGAGATTTACTATGTCTTAGAGGGCAAAGGTTTTTCTAAAAATGAAAATGAAATGATTGAGTGGTCTAAAGGAGATGTTTTCTGTTTTCCAGGGGGTAAAGAAACAGAACATTCATCAATAGCAGATAATTCCATCCTTTTTTTAGTAACTAATGAACCGCTTTTAAATTTTGAACAATTGTCGCCATCTTATAACAATTCTAATATACTACCATCTCATTGGCCTCATGAAAAAACAGCATCATTCCTTGAGGAAAGATATAAGAGACCAAAAACAAAAGAAACTTCAGGAGTTGCTGTTCTTTTTTCAACAGAGGAAACTTTGCCAAGCAGAAATACAATTCCCTCAATAAATACATCTATTAATACTTTAGAAGCAGGTGGTGATCAAAGACCACATAGACATAATGGCGTAGCTATTACTTTAGCCATTGAAGGCGAAAAAGTTTATTCAATGATAGAAGATCAAAAAATTGATTGGAAAAATGGAGTTGCACAAATAACTCCTGCTGCAGAACTTCACTCTCATCATAACCGTGGTTCAAAAAGAATGATTAGTTTTGTAGTTCAAGATGAAGGGTTGCATTGGTATTTAAGAACAACTGGTTTTAGCTGGGACTAAAATCATAATTCATAATTTATTTTTTTCTTTCTCTATAAATTATATAAAATCCTGCTGAAACTATAACCGCAGCTCCTATCCACATATTATGGCTTGGGATATCGTCAAATATTAAGTAGCCTAAAATTGCTACCCATATCAATTTAGTATAATTATAAGGCGCTAAAAGAGATGCCTCAGTTCTATCGAAAGCACTTATCATACATAAATGTGCCAAAGCTCCCAAAACTCCTGTTAGAAGAAATATTATTATATGGGTTTGAGAGGGTGATACCCATACAAAAGGTACAATTATACTAGACCAAATAAGACCACCAAGTCCTGTAAAAAATAAAGTAGTGTATGTGTTTTCTGTAATAGACAATAGTCGAGTTAAAATTTGAAAAAGTGCAAAGAATATAGCTCCTAATAAGGGCATAATTGACGCAAAATGCCATAAATCACTTCCTGGCCTTATAATGATTATTACGCCAATCAAACCAACTATCACAGCACTCCAACGATGAATACCTACTTTTTCTTTTAGAATTGGAACAGAAAGGGCTGTTATAAACAATGGTGCAACAAATCCAATTGCTGTTGCTTCAGCTATAGGCAGATAGGTTAACCCTACAAATAGGCTGGAAATTGAACAGACTAATAGAGCTGGTCGAAAAATCTGTAGTTGTAATCGATTAGTTTTTCTCAATTCAGCAAGTTTTTTACCTTTGAGAAAGAAAACAATCCAAAGTACTAAATTAATGCCCACAAAATATCCCCATACAAGTTGAATTGCATGAAGTTCTTTAGTGAATGATTTACATATTGTATCAACAACAGATATGAAAAATATTGCAATTATAAAGAATAAAACTCCCTTTAAAAAGTGTTGGGTTTTGTATGATAAATTCATGGCTAAAATTTAATTTATTTTTTTACCTATCTCTTCTTTTATTTTAGGAGAATAATAATAGATAGTTTCAGATTTTCTTTTCGAGGGTATATTGCCAATAAAGTGTGCTTTTGATCTTGTAAAAACCTCGGCAGTTATATCATACCAAAAAGTTGGTGGGTCAAATGTTCCTCCAGCAATTCCAACTTCACCCTTTCTTACTTCTAGCTCTGAGGTAAGAGTAGTTGCACAATTTTTACAAAATTGATTTCTCCACTTGTAACCACTTTCACTTTTAAATTCATAAAAATTTGTCTTTCCTTTTATTTTAAAATTTTCCTCTTTAAAATAAACTAAAACGCCGAATCCACTTCCTGACCTTAAT
>QCNN01000038.1 GCA_003213175.1 SAR116 cluster bacterium AG-426-B08
AACTGGTGTCCTGGGTTCTAGATTAGTTATACCAGATGATTATCTTCCAAACGAAACCGAAACTTTCATGAATGAATATCAACTAGAATTTTTTAGAAAAAAATTATTGAATTGGAAATTAGAATTGCTTGAAGAGGCAACAGATACTAAAGATGATCTCTCTGAAGAAGGTTTACAAAGACCAGATATGGCTGATAGGGCTCAAGTTGAAAGCGATGCATCCATCAAATTGCGCACAAGAGATAGGGAAAGAAAACTCATTAATAAAATTGATTCTGCTTTGAGGAGAATTGATTTAGGAACTTACGGATATTGTGAAGAAACTGGAGATCCAATTGGGATTAAAAGGTTAATGGCTAGACCTATAGCTTCATTATGCTTGGATGCTCAAGAAAGACATGAAAAAATGGAACGTGTGCATAAAGACGATTAATCCAAATTAGAACAAAATAAGAACAAATATTGACATAAGAACAAAACATGAATATACTGCTTTTAATTTTTAATTAGAAATGTAGTATATGTAGATTAGGAGTTATGTTATTATGAAAGCAGAGGTTTTAGAATTTTCAATGAATAAAGAAGATAAAAATTTAGCTTTAGAGGGTGCAATTACACAAATTGAAAAGAACTTTGGTAAAGGTTCTGTAATGAAGCTAGGTGAGAATGATCAAAATATTGATATACAATCTATTTCTAGTGGTTCATTAGGTTTAGATATAGCTTTAGGAATAGGTGGATTTCCTAAAGGAAGAATAGTAGAAATATATGGTCCAGAAAGCTCAGGTAAGACAACACTAGCATTACATGCTATTGCGGAGTCTCAGAAAAAGGGTGGTGCTTGTGCATTTGTAGACGCAGAGCATGCTTTAGACCCTGTTTATGCTAAAAAGTTAGGTGTTAATATTGATGATCTTTTAATTTCGCAACCAGATGCAGGTGAACAAGCTTTAGAAATAGCAGATACATTGGTAAGTTCAGGTGCAATTTCCGTTATGGTAATTGACTCTGTTGCTGCTTTAGTACCTAGGGCAGAACTCGAAGGAGATATGGGTGATACTCACGTAGGACTTCAAGCCCGTTTAATGAGTCAAGCATTGAGAAAACTGACATCATCAATTTCAAAATCAAATTGTTTAGTAATATTTATTAATCAAATAAGATTAAAAATTGGTGTTATGTTTGGAAGTCCTGAAACTACTGCTGGTGGTAATGCATTGAAGTTTTACTCATCCGTTAGACTAGATATAAGAAGAATTGGAGCAATTAAAGATAAAGAAGATATTGTTGGTAATCAAACTAGAGTTAAGGTTGTAAAAAATAAAGTTGCACCTCCTTTTAGAACCGTAGAATTTGATATTATGTATGGAGAAGGTATATCTAAAACTGGTGAATTGATTGATTTAGGAGTAGCAGCAAATTTAGTAGAAAAATCCGGTTCTTGGTTTTCTTATAATGATCAGAGAATTGGTCAAGGTAAAGAAAATGCAAAAAAATTTTTGATGGAGAATCCAGATTTAGCACATGAACTTGAAGAAAAAATAAGAAGCAATTCTGGTTTAGTTGATAACATTATGATGAATAATGAACAGAACACTTTAGATGAAAAAAATTAAATAGAGATTTTAATTTAAAAAACTTGCTTTAATCATAACAAAATAATTAAATTAAGAAAATTTAAGAACTTTGTTATGAAAAATATATCATTAAATGAAATCAGAAAAGAATTTATCGATTATTTCAAAAATAATGGACATGAAGTTGTTAAATCAAGCAACCTAGTACCAGATAATGATCCTACATTGTTATTTGCTAATTCAGGAATGGTTCAATTTAAGAATACTTTTACAGGCCTAGAAAAAAGATTATATTCTAGAGCTGTTACATCACAAAAATGTATTAGGGCAGGTGGTAAACATAATGATCTAGAAAATGTAGGACATACAGCAAGACATCATACCTTTTTTGAAATGTTAGGTAATTTTTCTTTTGGGGATTATTTCAAAGAAGAAGCAATATATCTTGCTTGGAATTTGCTTACAAAAGTTTTTGAGTTACCAGAAAAAAAATTGTTAGTAACAATATTTCATGAAGACACAGAAGCAGAAAATTTGTGGAAAAAAATTTCTGGGCTAAAAGAAGACAAAATAATTAAAATATCTACTAGTGATAACTTTTGGAGTATGGGAGAGACAGGACCATGTGGACCATGTTCAGAAATTTTTTACGATCATGGCGATAAAATCGAGGGTGGAATACCTGGTTCAGTAAACGAGGACGGAGATCGCTTTATAGAAATTTGGAATTTAGTTTTTATGGAGTATGAGCAAATAAATAAAGAAAAAAGAATTAAATTGCCAAAGCCAAGTATAGATACTGGAATGGGCCTTGAAAGAATTTCAGCAGTTTTACAAGAAACACATGATAATTATGAGATTGATTTATTTCAAAAACTTATCCAAGCTTCTTCAGTAGAAACAAAAACTGACATAAATGAAAAAACAATCACTTCTCATAAAGTTATAGCAGATCATATTAGGTCCTCTGCATTCTTAATTGCTGAAGGAGTTTTACCTAGTAACGAAGGAAGAGGTTATGTATTAAGAAGAATATTACGTAGAGCGATTAGACACTCAAATATTCTTGGTAGAAAAGAACCTTTTATGCATAATTTAGTTAATTGTTTAGTGACTGAAATGGGTGATGCTTATCCAATACTAAAGGATGGCGAAAGTAATATTAAAAACACTATAGAAGAAGAAGAGATTAAATTCAAAGAAACTTTAGATAGAGGTTTGAATTTATTAAATGATGAAATAAATTTAAATAAAAAAAATACAATTTTTTCAGGTAAAAAAGCTTTTGAATTATATGACACGTTTGGATTCCCTCTTGATTTAACTCAAGATGTTTTGAAAAGCTATGGGTGGACAGTAAATATCAAAGAATTTGAAAAAGAAATGGAAAATCAAAAAATTAAATCGAGAGAATCCTGGTCAGGTTCCGGTGATAAAATTTTAGATACAAAAATAATAAAATTTTTAGATAAAGAAATTTCAACTGAGTTTATTGGTTATAATAAAACTGAAGCTGAGGGTGAAGTAATATTAATTTTAAAAGATGGCAAATTAATAGAAAAACTAGACAAAAATGATGTAGGTGACGTAATTTTTGATAAAACAGTATTTTATGCTGAGTCAGGTGGTCAAATAGCTGATAATGGAGAAATTACGTCGGATAAACTTCAAGGCAAAGTTATAGATTGTAAAAAATTAATTATTGGTAACGATAAGGTGTTTTTTATACATAAAATACAGATTAATGAAGGTACTTTATATAAACATGTAAAATGTGAAATGAAAATAAATGTACTTAAAAGAAAAGAAATAAGTTCGCACCATACCTCAACTCACCTATTACATGAAGCCCTGAGACAACAATTAGGTTTGCATGTGAAACAGAGGGGGTCACTTGTCACAGATGAAAAACTTAGATTTGACTTTAGTCACAACAAGCCGATAGATGAAACTGAATTAAAAAAAATAGAAAATTTAGTTAACGAAAAAATATATAACAAAGAAAAAATTGAAACAAATATAATGACGCCTGATGAAGCAATTAAAAAGGGTGCGATTGCTCTATTTGGTGAAAAATATGGCGATCAAGTTCGAGTGGTTTCAATGGGCGGAAATAGTAAAGATAAAAGAATTGCATGGTCTGTTGAACTATGTGGTGGCACACATTTAAAAGACACAGGGGAGGCCATTTTATTTAAAATTATTCAAGAAACAGGAGTATCTTCAGGAGTAAGAAGAATTGAAGCATTAACAAGAAAGAGTGCTATAGATTTTTTTAGATCTAAAAATGATATTTTAGATAGCATCGTTAAAAAATTAAATACTCAATATAGTCAAGTTACAAATAAATTAGAACAATTGATTAATGAAAAAGATCAATTAAAACAAGAGATTAATCGGTTAAAAAAAGAAAATTTAACACAAAACTCAACAAACTCCAGTATTGATTTAAATGGAATTTTGTTCGAAGCAAAAGTTTATGATGATCTAGTCCCTAAAGAACTTAAACAATATGCTGAAAAGTTATTAAATTCAAAAAAACTTGATGTTGTCTGTATTATCTCAAAATTCAATGAAAAGGTTTCGTGTGTTATAAATGTTAATGCTAATCTTTTGAAAAAATTTGATGCTATCGAACTTGTAAATGTTGTTGCAGAAAATGTTGATGGAAGTAGGGGGGGTGGTAGACCTGATATGGCACAAGCTGGAGGTCAAAATATTAAAAAAATAGATTTCGCACTGGAAAAGTTGAAAAATTTTATAAAAGAGAGAATATAAATGTTAACTAAGAGTGTAATGGGGATTAAAGAAACCCCTATCATGGAAGTAGCAAACTTTGGAAGAGAATTTGCCAAAAAAACAGGAAAAGAAGTCTTCCCTGCGTGGTTTGGCGAAGGAAATAAACCAACTAAAGAAATTATTTTTAAAGAGACAATCAAGTCGTTAAAAGAAGGCAAAACTTTTTATACTTATCAAAACGGTTTACCCAAGATAAGAGAGGCAATATCAAATTATATGAATGATGTCTTTAAAATACGTACATTCCCTGAGAATCAAAGTCTTGTTACAGGAGGAATGCTGGGTATCAAAATCATATGTGATATGTTAATTGAAAAAGATGACGAAGTGGTAATTGTTGGTCCTGTATGGCCAAATATAAGGTCTTCTGTAATTCTTAAACAAGGTAAAATTAACGAAGTTGATTTAAAACTAGAAGATAAATGGAAACTAGACATTAACAAATTATTTTCTTCAATAACAGAAAATACAAAAATGGTTTTCATAAATAGCCCAAGTAATCCAACAGGATGGATGTTGAGTGAGGAAGAGCAGGAAGAAATTTTGAGTTATACAAGAAAGAAGGGTTGTTGGCTTGTTTCTGATGAAGTTTATCATCAAATAGTTTATGACAGAGAAGTATCTTCAAGCTTTCTTAAATTTTCCAAACCAGACGACAAACTAATCGTCATAAATTCGTCTTCAAAAAGCTTTAACATGACTGGATGGAGAGTAGGTTGGCTTACTCATCCATCTTTTTTAGAGTCACACATAGCAAAATTAGTTCAAATTTCTACAACTGGTGTTCCTGAATTTCTGCAAGAGGGTTTCTATTCTGCTTTAGTAAATTATAAATCTATTGTAAGTGAAGTTAGAGAAGAATTGACAAAGTCGAGAAACTACGTTTTTGATAGAACAAAAAATTGGAAAAGAATTCAATTACCTTTTACTAATGCTGCTTTTTACTGTTTTTTTAAAGTTAATGAAATGACTGACTCAGTAAACTATGCAAAATATTTAATTGAAAAAACACAGGTGGGATTAGCACCAGGAATTGCTTTTGGTAATTCTGGAGAAGGACATTTAAGACTTTGTTTTGCTTCAGATTTAGATTTTCTTAAAAAAGTTCTTAGTAGATTAGAAAAAGAATTATCCTAAATTACCAAGGTGTTATGCTTTCCTTTAATGTTCTGAACCCATCTAAAAAGTTAGGTCTCTTAGTTCCATATATTGAATCAAAAGTATTTAATACTTCATCAAACCATAACTTAAGTTTTTTATTATCTGGGTTTGCTTCGAGATAAGCGTCTCTTATTAAAACAAAATGAATTCTTGGATCATATGGTTTTTTTGTTCCTCCCATACTTTCATCACCATTTAACAACCTTAATAACATAGCATCAGCAGAACCAAGCGTTTGTTCGTGAATTGGAGGTCCATCCATTCTATACATTACTGATGTCATATCTCTTCCATTTCCAGTTATGTAACCCATTTCATTCCACAAATTCTCTATTTTACTTTCTGAGTTAACTTTCTTGAGTATTTTTTTTCCAAACTCTCTCAAAGGATCAGATACATCTGCAAGCAAATCAGTTAATCTATCTCCATCTAAATCTGTGGCTAATACAACACATTCTTTTTTTTCTATTAAGTCCCATAAAAGTAAACCATAATTTGTATCTGCAATGTGTTGTTCAATTGAACCAGACCAATTTTCCATTCCCTCTTTAAAGTTACTAGGAAGAAGATTAATTATTTTTTGTATATTTTCTTTATGTTCTTCGTAAGCATTTACAGCCCATTTACGACCTATTTTAAATTTAGTTCCATCAAGTAGCCAAGTAATTAATCCAGCATTAATACCGTCCTCCATGGCTTGAGTTGGTTTAAAAGCAATACGACCTAATTTTCCGGTTTCATTAACCATTTTTAAAAACAATCTACCTGCGTATGCCATCTGGATAGCTGGGGTATTCATTTCTGAATGTATAATTCCGGTTTCAGAATTAATCGTAAATTTAGCTTTATCTTGAGAATAAGGTAAACAAGGCATGCACCTTACAACTGTAATTGGTCCATAAGGTCTAACATTACAATAAACCCCAGCTTGAGTTCTTAACGGAGCATTCCCAGATTTACCCATTACAACAACTTTTCCGCCATTTTTATCATTCACATAAGCATCACCTGCAGTAGACCATTTAATGGAGGTTACTGGCATGTTTCCAAACCAACTTAATGGCTCTAATTTAAGGTCATGTCTAATTTGAGACCACATGGGAAGAGCATAAAAAGGTAGACCTAATATATCAATAGCAGCTATTGTACCTATTAATGCATAAGCATCCGTTAATGAGTGAGCAATTGGGTTAACATCAGAGTCAAAATTTCCTCCCTCCCAAACTATTGCATTAGGGTAGCCTTTCGGTTTTATCTCAGATACTCTAAACATAGAAGAGAAAATTTTCTCTAAATTTTCACCATTAGCTTCAGCTCGAGCAATACTTAATAAATCAACCATTTCTTTGCCTTTTTAAATTTTAGATAAGTAACTAATATATCTTTATTAAATGATTTTCAAAAACTTTTTAAAAAAGTCTCTAAATTATTTAATTTTTTAAATTCGATAAAATTATTGAGATGTTTCCTTTTTAAAAAACCTTCTTTAATCATTTTTTTTATCAAAGAGAAAAAAAAGTTCCAATAACCGTCAAGATTAAATATGATCACAGGTTTATTTTTAATTTGTTTTAATTGGATAAGTGTTAATACTTCAACACATTCATCTAAAGTTCCTAAACCACCAGGTAATACAATAAAAATTGATGCAAGCTTATACATTTTTGCTTTTCGTTCACGCATTGAAGAAGTTATAGTTAAATTAATATTACTCATTGGAATTTCATATTTAGTCAAAAAGTCTGGTATAACTCCATATATCTTTGAACCCTCAGAATTAGCTCCAAGTGCAACAGTTTCCATTAATCCTGTACCACCACCTCCAAAGACTAAATCAAATTCATTCTTTCCAATAATTTTACCTATTCTTGATGCTGTCTTAAGGTAGACAGGTTTTAGTCCATTGGAGGATCCACAAAACACACAAATTTTTCTTTTCATA
>QCNN01000039.1 GCA_003213175.1 SAR116 cluster bacterium AG-426-B08
ACGCAATTATCCAAGTTGCTTTATTTAGACTTAACAAACAAATTAAACCAAAAAAAAGTAATATAGTTAAAAATATAATAGCATTAATTACAGAAATTTCTCCACTTGCGATAGGTCTATTCATCGTTCTAGATATTTTTTTATCAATATTTTTATCCCATAAATCATTAATAACACATCCAGCAGCACGCATTATGAAAGATCCAATAAAAAAAATACAAAATAAATATAGAACTTCTAGCATTTTCAAACTAGATAGTGGCAAAGTCCAAAGACAGGGCAAAAGGAGTAACCAGCTTCCTATAGGTCTATCAAATCTTCCTAATCTTACCCATTTATGAGTAGAAGCAGGTAAAATATCCCACCATCCATTAATTGGCATATCTGAATTTTTTGATTTCATAATTTTAAAAATAATGCAAAATTTTACTTAAAACTAAATTAATAATATAAAAATTAATCTATGGATCAAACTTATAAAAAAAAAATAAGATTACATCATAAAGATAATTTAGAATTGAATAGTTTAATTTCTTTAAACTTCAAAGATACTCATTATCTGAAAGACGTTATGAGATGCAAAATTGATGACGTTATAAACATTTTTAATGAAACTGATGGAGAGTTTGAGTGTAAAATTATTAATTATGAAAAAAAGTTATTTATTGTAAAACCACTTAAAGCATTTAAAAGGATTGAAGATAAATTTGATTTAAATCTTATTTTTGCTCCTGTTAAAAAAGATAAAACTGAATATATAATTCAAAAAGGAACGGAGCTTGGTGTATCAAAATTTTGTCCGGTTCTTACTGAAAGAACAATTGTTAAGAGATTAAATATTGACAGATTAAATCTCATTTCTAAAGAGGCTACTGAACAAAGTGAGAGATTAACTATTCCAAAAATTAGTACCCCTGTGACATTAAAAAGTTTAATTAATAACTGGAATAATAAAGCTAATATATTATATGCAGATGAAACCCTAAAAACAAAAGTAGATCTTAACGAGATAAAATCTAAATTTAATTATACTAGATCTATTTTGGTTGGACCTGAGGGAGGATTTTCGAAAAGTGAGATTAATTTTTTAAAATCTAAAAATTTTGTAATACCAATAAGCTTTGGTTCAAGAGTTTTAAGATGCGATACAGCTATAGTGGTGGCATTAAGTTATTGGCATTTTTTGAATTATTAATTAATACTTATTAAGTAAAATAACATACTATTGTATTTCATATGTCAGACAATAAAAAAAAATTAGAATTTGATCAAATTATAGACTGGTTTAAATCTGGTGAGAAGAAAAAAAATGATTGGTTAATTGGAACTGAGCATGAGAAATTTATTTTTAATAAAGATAATTATGAGAGAACAGATTATAATGGACAATTTGGTATAGGAAAGATCTTGGATCAGATTTCACTCAATGACAATTGGAGTGAAATTAAAGAGGGGGATAACTTAATAGGATTAAAGCATGTGTCAGGCTCCTCTATTTCACTAGAACCAGGCGGTCAATTTGAACTTTCTGGAGCACCTTTAAAAAACTTACATCAAACATGCAAAGAAGCTGGATTACATCTTCAGTTAATGAAAAAAATAGCAGATCATTTTGAACTATTAATTTTAGGTTTGGGTCATGATCCAAAATCGTCTAGAAATGATATAAAATGGATGCCCAAGCAAAGATATAAAATTATGAGAGGATACATGCCAAAAGTTGGGAAATTAGGTCTAGATATGATGTTAAGGACTTGCACTATTCAAGTTAATTTAGATTATAGTAGTGAAGCAGATATGATAAAAAAATTTCAAACTTCAATTGCACTTCAATCTGTTTCTACAGCATTATTTGCCAATTCACCTTTTTTAGATGGTAAACCTGGCAAGTTTTTGTCTCAAAGAGCTTTTGTATGGACAGACACAGATAAGGATAGAACAGGAGTACCAAATAATATTTTTATGGATAATTTTGGTTATAAATCTTGGTCTAAATATTTAATGTCTGTCCCAATGTACTTTGTATATAGAGATGGTAAATATATTGATGTTTCTGGACAGAGCTTTTCTGACTTTATGTTAGGTAAATTAGATGGATTAGAAGGTGAATTTCCAACTTTAAGTGATTGGCAAAATCATTCAACTGTAGCTTTTCCTGAAGTTAGGTTAAAACAATATTTAGAAATGAGAGGAGCCGATGGAGGTCCATGGAGTCGTATATGTGCTTTACCAGCATTATGGGTAGGTCTTCTTTACGACGAAAAATCTTTAAATGATGCTTATAATTTATCAAAAGATTTCATGCAAGTTAATATTTTAGAAAAAGCGAGATTTTCTGCAGCTAAAGAAGGTTTGAATGGTTTTATTGGTAAAGTTCAAATAAAAGAAATAGCCAAAGAAATATTAAATATTTCATATCAAGGATTAAAAAGACGAAACAACCTAGATGAAAAGGGCATTTCAGAAACTCAATATTTAGACCCTCTTTTAAACATAATAGATAATGACAAAACATCTGCAGAAGAGTTGTTAGAGAGATATAATAACGTTTGGTCAGGTAATATTAATAAAATATTTGAAAAAGAAGTTTTTTAACTTGTTTCTGTACCACCTATTGTAATGCCCTCCATAAGTAAAGATGGTTGTCCCACTCCAACTGGAACACCTTGACCATTTTTACCACATGTCCCAATTCCTTCATCAAGTTTTAAATCATTTCCAATCATTTTAATTTTGTTCATAGCATCCGGACCATTACCTATCAATGTAGCACCTTTTAGTGGGTAAATGATTTTTCCATTTTCAATAAAATAAGCTTCAGATGCAGAAAAAACAAACTTTCCACTTGTGATGTCAACTTGACCTCCAGAGAAATTGACGGCATAAACACCTTTTTTAACACTAGATATAATTTCTTCTGGTTCGTATTTCCCATTAGCCATGAAAGTATTTGTCATTCTTGGCATTGGATAATGAGAATAAGATTCTCTTCTTCCATTTCCAGTTGGCTTCATATTCATAAGTCTAGCATTCTGTTTGTCTTGCATATAATTTTTCAGAATACCATTTTCTATCAAAATATTTTTTCCTGAGGGTGTACCTTCATCATCAATTGTGATTGAACCCCTTCTATTTTTTATAGTTCCGTCATCAATAACGGTTACACCTTCAGAAGCAACCTTTTCTCCGATTTTGTTTGAAAATACTGAAGAACCTTTTCTATTAAAATCACCCTCAAGTCCATGGCCAACAGCTTCATGTAACATCACTCCAGGCCACCCTGAGCCAAGTACTACTGGTATTTCACCAGCTGGTGCAGGTTTAGACTCTAAGTTAAGTGTAGCAATTCTTAACGCTTCAATAACTTGTTTTTTCCAATTCTCCTCTTTTAGCCAATGATCATACAATGTTCTTCCACCATAACCAGAACTACCAGACTCCCTTCTTCCTTTATGTTGAACTACTATTTGAATATTCAATCTTACTAGAGGTCTCAAGTCTGCAGTTGATAAATTTTCTGATTGTAAAATTTGAATAGCCTTATAGGAACCAGATAATGAAGTTGAAACTTGAATCACTCTACTATCTAAGTTTCTTGCAAATTTATCTATATTTTCTAAAGTTTTTATTTTTCTTGAAAATTCAGTATTTTGAAGAGGATTTTGAGAAGTATACATCGGTTCGTTTCTATGCATATTATTTAAAGACAAATTATTATTGTAACTATCTTTTGAAATTGATTTAATTGTTTCTATTGCTTTAAAGATGTTTTTTTCAGAAATTTCGGAAGAGTGAGCATACCCTCTTATTTCTCCGGCAATTGACCTAACTCCAAAACCTTGAGAATTATTAAAAGAAACATTTTTCATTCTACCGTCATCGTATAGAAATGTTTCATTATGAGAGTCTTCTAAATATAACTCACCATCGTCAAAATTCAAAAGCGATTCATTTAGCTTTTTGGATATTTTATCTTTTGAAATATCATTATTTTCAAAAAATAATTTATCAGTAATTTCTAAGTTTTTATTTTCTTTCATAATTGTTCCATTTTGTATTTACTCAATCTTTCGTTATTATTTAATCAGAGATATTTTACTATATAGGTTATTCAAACTTATTATAAATATAAAACATAAAAAAATTGTTATTTTCTCTGGCATTTTCCTTTAAAAAGTATAATAAAAGAATATATTATATTAATAACAGAACAAACAACAATTGTGGCATATGATTAGAAAATTATTTTATTTGATTTTACCAGTTTTAACTATTTACCCTTCGATAGTTTTTTCAAGTGAACCAAAACCCTGGCAGTTAAATCTTCAAGAGCCTGCTGGAATAATTGCTGAACTTTCGACTGATTTACATGATTTTTTACTGATTGTAATAACTTTAATATCTCTATTTGTTTTAGGATTGCTAATTTATGTTTGCATTAGATTTAGAGAAAATAAAAATCCGAAGCCCTCTAAAACATCTCATAATACAATTATAGAAATTTTATGGACTGTGATACCAGTTATTATCTTAGTAGTTATAGCAGTTCCATCTTTTAAACTTTTATATATTCAAGAAACGGACAAAGAGTTTGATATGGTTGTGAAAGTAACTGGAAATCAATGGTATTGGAATTACGAATATCCAGATGAAAAGTTAGCATTTGATTCTTATATGATACCTGAAAATGAAATTAAAGGTGATCAAAAAAGAATGTTGGATGTTGATTATCCTTTAGTTGTTCCAGAAGGTACCAAAATCAAATTTCTCATAGCAGGAAATGATGTAATGCATTCGTTCTTTGTTCCTTCTCTGGCGCTTCAAACATACTCCTTTGCTGGAAGAATAAATGAAATTTGGACTGAGATTCCTATGGGAGAAAAAAAATATTATGGACAGTGTAATCAAATTTGTGGAGTAAATCATGCTTACATGCCAATTGTAATTAAAGCTGTAAATAAAAGTGAATATGATAAATGGTTGAAGAAAGCTAAACAAAAGTTTGCTTCACACGATATTCAAAAAAATAAATTAGTAATGAATAATAATTAGTTCAAATGGTTAAGGAGAGAAACTAATGGCAACTTCGTCGAAAAATTTATTGCATGATACAGCTCATCACGGAGCACCCTCTGGTTTTGTAAAAAGATGGTTGTATTCAACAAATCACAAAGACATTGGGACTATGTATATAATTTTTGCTCTTGTTGCAGCAATAATTGGTGGTGGAATGTCCATTTTTATGAGAATGGAATTAATGAATCCAGGTGTTCAATATATGGCTGATGGACATATGTGGAATGTGTTTACCACTGCTCATGGTTTAATCATGGTATTCTTTGTGGTTATGCCTGGTCTAATAGGTGGATTTGGTAACTGGTTTGTACCTATCATGATTGGTGCTCCAGACATGGCTTTTCCTAGAATGAATAATATTTCTTTTTGGTTGTTACCACCAAGCTTTGTTTTGTTACTTCTTTCAGCGGTAATAGATGGTGGTGCGGGAGTTGGTTGGACAATTTATCCCCCTCTATCCGGTTCATCAGGTTCACCGGGTATGGCAATGGATTTAGCTATATTTTCACTTCATCTTGCAGGTGCTTCATCAATTCTAGGTGCAGCAAATTTTATAACAACAATTTTTAATATGAGAGCCCCTGGAATGACTTTGCACAAAATGCCTTTATTTGTTTGGTCGATGCTTATTACTGCCTTTCTTCTGCTTCTTTCTTTACCAGTCTTAGCCGGGGCAATTACAATGTTATTAACTGACAGAAACTTTGGAACCAATTTTTTTGTACCTGAAGGTGGAGGTGATCCTATATTGTTTTTACATTTATTTTGGTTTTTTGGGCATCCCGAGGTTTATATCATGATACTCCCTGCTTTTGGTATCGTTAGTCAGATTATATCTACTTTTTCGAAGAAACCTGTTTTTGGTTATTTGGGAATGGCTTATGCAATGGTAGCAATTGGAGTTGTTGGTTTTGTTGTATGGGCTCATCACATGTACACAGTAGGACTGTCAATTGATACAAGAGCATACTTTACTGCAGCAACAATGGTTATAGCAGTGCCAACAGGTGTCAAAATATTTTCGTGGATTGCAACTATGTGGGGTGGCTCTATAACGTTTAGAATTCCAATGTTGTGGGCAATAGGATTCATATTTTTGTTTACCGTTGGAGGCGTGACAGGAGTTGTTTTAGCCAACGCAGGATTAGATGTAGTTTTACATAATACATACTATGTAATAGCACATTTTCATTACGTATTATCTTTAGGTGCAGTATTTGGATTATTTGCAGGTTTCTATTATTGGTTTTCAAAAATGACTGGATATGAATATAATTCTTTTCTTGCAAGAATTCATTTTTGGTTAACTTTCATTGGAGTAAATTTGACTTTTTTCCCTATGCACTTTTTAGGACTTGCTGGTATGCCAAGAAGATACGTAGATTATCCTGATGCATTTGCAGGGTGGAATTTTGTTGCTTCAATAGGTTCTTATATAAGTGCTTTTGCAACATTAGTATTTTTCTATTTAATTTTAGAGGCTTTTATTGCAAAAAGAAGAACAGTCAATGATCCATGGAATGAGGGAGGTACAACCCTTGAATGGACTTTAACTTCACCTCCAGAATTTCATACATTTTCAGATTTTCCAAAGATAAGGTAAAAATTGACTAAATGTTAAATATAATTGCTCAACAAAAGGACAAGGTAATTGCAAGTGAATTAGCTTCTCCTAAAGATTTTTTTGGTTTGATGAAGCCAAGAGTGATGTCTTTAGTAGTTTTTACATCTTTAGTTGGCTATTTATGTGGCTATTTTTCTATTTATGATAAAATCAACCCTTTACTCTCGATAATTGGTATTTTTGCAATTGCAATTGGCGCTGGTTCCTCTGGTGTTTTAAACCAATGGTATGATCGTGATATTGATAAATTAATGTTAAGAACTAAAAATAGACCAATCCCAAAAGGTAAAATTCTGCCATCTGATGCTCTTGGTTTTGGAATTCTTGGCTCTATTTTATCTATTACAATTATAGGTTTAGCAATAAATTGGTTAGCAGGATTCTTTTTAGCATTTACTATTATATTTTATTCAGTGGTTTATACAGTTTTTTTGAAAAGAAGTACTTCTCAAAATATAGTAATTGGGGGAGCTGCAGGTGCATTCCCTCCCTTAATTGGTTACATTTGTTCAACTGGAAATTTATCACTTGAGCCGTTCATATTATTTGGGATAATTTTTTTATGGACACCTCCTCATTTCTGGGCTTTAGCAATTTTAAAGAAAGATGAGTATTTTTTCGCAAATATTCCAATGATGCCAATAGTAGCGGGGATTAAAAGTACAAAAAAACAAATTTTTTCATACGCATTAGTATTATTTTTTTTCTCACTCTTGCC
>QCNN01000040.1 GCA_003213175.1 SAR116 cluster bacterium AG-426-B08
TGCCAAATATTTTTTTTTCAAAAGTTAAACCATCAATTGTAGAAAAACCAAACCTAATTATTTTTAATCAAGAATTAAGTGATGAATTAAAACTTAATTTTTTAGGAATAAACTCAGAAGACAAAGCATCATTTTTTTCAGGTAATTTATTACTTCCAAATATGAAAACTTTTTCACAAGCATATTCTGGACATCAATTTGGACATTTTACTAATCTAGGTGACGGAAGAGCTATAATGTTAGGGGAACATATCATTTCAAATGATAAAAGGGTGGATATACAATTAAAAGGTGCAGGTTTAACACCTTATTCCCGTCAAGGAGATGGAAAAGCTGTATTAGGACCTATGTTGAGAGAATACATTGTGAGTGAAGCAATGCATTATTTAAAAATACCTACAACAAGAAGTCTATCAGTTGTTAAAACAGGAGAAAAAGTACATAGGGAATTTCCTATGGAGGGTGCGATGTTAACTAGAGTGGCATCATCACATATCAGAGTAGGGACATTTCAATTTGCATTAATAACTCAAAATTTAAAAAATTTAAAAAATTTGATAAATTACACTATTAATAGACATTACCCTTATATTAAGAACTCTAAACAAAAGTATTTTGATCTCTTAAAAATTCTTGTGAAAAAACAAGTTGAACTAATTACTCATTGGATGAGAGTAGGTTTTATCCATGGTGTAATGAATACTGATAACATGACATTAAGTGGCGAGACAATAGATTATGGCCCTTGTGCTTTTTTAGATGAATACAAAGGTTCTAAAGTTTTCAGTTCAATTGATTTTCAAGGACGTTATTCATTTGAGAATCAGCCATTAATGGCTAAATGGAATTTAGCAAGATTAGCAGAGACATTTTTACCTTTAATGCAAGATGATATTGACAAAAATAAAAAAAAGGCAGAGAAGATAATTCAAAGTTTTTCTGAATTATTCAATAAAAAATGGTTGAATATGATGAGAAATAAACTAGGACTTTTAAAAGAAAAAAAAGAAGATCAGAAATTAATTTCAGATTTATTAAAATTGATGGAAAGTAACTCTGATGATTATACAAATACTTTTAATGACTTATCAGATTTTAATAATTTAAATAAAACTCAGTATCAAAGTTTTAACTATAAAGATTGGATAGCTAGATGGAAAAAAAGACTAGATGAAGAAAATGTTTCTACTGAAAAGTCTTTTCTTTTAATGAAAAAAAATAATCCTTATATTATTCCTAGAAATCATAAATTAGAGATGATTATTAATGAGGCTAATAAAGATAATTTTTCACCTTTATATGAGATGAATAAAATTTTAAAAACTCCTTATAAAAGAACTGAAGAAGCAGATAAGTTTACTTTGCGACCCAGAGAAAATGAAAAAGTTTCTAAAACTTTTTGTGGAACTTGATGTAAAGAGATTTCTATAAAACATGAATGAAATACTGATTCCTGAAAAAATCCTTAATGAGCTGTCATTTTTATATAATTCAAAAAAATTTAATGACTTGAAATTAAGATTAGAGACTTTATTAAGTGTTTATCCTAACTCAAGTTTGCTTTGGAATATTGAAGGTGCTGTAAAAAAATCTTTGCGATTATTTGACGAAGCAGAGTTTGCATTTAAGAAGGTAGTTGAAATTAATCCAAAAAATCATGAAGGCTTTAATAATTTAGGAATAATATTAAAAGAAAAAAATAATTTTAATGAAGCTATTTTGAATTTTAAAAAAGCAATTAATTTAAATAAAAAATTTACTGAGGCATTTAATAACCTTGGAATAACTTTTCATGAAATAGGAGATTTTAATAATGCAATTGAAAACTTTAAAAAAGCAATTACATCAAATGTTCAGTATCATCTTTCTCATTTTAATTTAGGAAATACATTATTAGAATTAAATCAACTTAAAGATGCTGAGGCTAGCTATAAAAACTCAATTAATATTAATCCTGAATTTTTCCAAGCAAATTACAATCTTGGTAATGTTTACGAAAAAATCGGAGAAATTGAATTAGCAATTCATAGATATGAAGAGGCTTTTAAGCAAAAACCATCTTCATCTAGGTCATTTGCTAAAATAATTTATCTTAAAAAAAGAATTTGTGATTGGGATATAGATTACACTAAGCAGAAAAAATTAATCAATTTAGGAATAGTAGGAGAGAGAATTAATCCACTTTTAACGTTGTCTTTTGAGGATAATCCTGAAAGACAAATGTTGAGATCAACTAAATATGCATCAGAGATTTTTTTAGCTAGGAATCAAAAGTTTTTTCCAAAAACACCGATCAAGAAGAAGATTAAAGTTGGCTATTTCTCTTCTGATTTTCATGATCATGCTGTTTTAAATGCTTTGATTGGTCTATTACAATCTCATGATAGAAATAAATTTGAGATTTACGCTTATCATTATAATAAACTCAAAAGGGATAACCTTACAAAAAAATTAAAAAAAAACGTAGATCTATATTATGATATCAGTCATTTGACTAACCTTAAAGCTGTTGAGTTGATAGAAAGTCACTCTCTAAATATTGCAATAGATTTAAACGGATTTACTAAAAATTCCAGAAGTGAAATTTTTTCATTCAGATTAGCTCCTATTCAATTAAATTTTTTAGGTTTTCCCGGAACTATGGGAACAGATTGTATTGATTATTTGATTGCTGATAAAATAGTTATTCCAAAACAACAAAGAAAATTCTATAAAGAAAAGATATTATTTTTACCTAATTGCTTTTTACCAAATGATAATAAAAGAACATTACCAATATTAACAACTACACGCTCAGATTATAATTTACCTGAAGATGCATTTGTTTTTTGTTGTTTTAATAATTCTTACAAAATCAGCTTAGATGAGTTTTCAATCTGGATGAAGCTATTGAAACAAAAGGAAAAAAGTGTCTTATGGTTAAGTAAATCAAATAAATGGGTTCAATCAAATTTAAAAAAAGAAGCAAAAAAGATGAGTGTAGATCCAAAGAGATTGATTTTTGCTGAGAAAGTATCTTCCATTAAAGAACATTTGATTAGGCACAATCATGCAGATATTTATCTTGATACTTTTAATTATAATGGTCATACAAGTGTGAGTGATGCTTTATGGTCTGGATTACCAGTGGTAACAAAAATAGGAAAACAATTTTCTTCTAGAGTTGCATCAAGTTTGTTAACTTCAATTGGCCTTAATGAACTTATTACAAAAAATAAAAAAGATTATGAATCTCTTGTTTTAGAATTAGTTTTAAATCCAGGTAAATTATCTTTATTAAAAATTAAATTAAAAGAAAATATATTAAATCATCCTCTCTTTAATAATAAATTATACGCAAGTAATTTTGAAAAAGGAATAAAAATAATTTATCAAAATTTTTTAGAAAATAAAAAGCCTCAAGATATTGATTTTAATAGTTTATAGAAACTAATTTTTTAAAACATTTTTAAAAAAATCTTCGCTCCATCTAGCTTTATCGTCAATCCAAAAATCATAGTTTGGTTTATCTCCAACACGTAAAGAATGATATTTACAACCCCATTTTATTAATTGGGTTTCAGTTAGGTTTTTATGATTAATACCAGTCATAGTTCCTCTGGCAGTCCAATAATGAACTTCATGACCTAAATCGTATAATTCGTTAAGATAATTAATTCTTTCCTTAATTGGTTCTGCTTTGGTATAATCTTTGTTACCATTTCTATCAAAATGTTCAGTACAAATGGTTCCATCAATATCTATTATGTATTTCATATTAAATTGTTCTACAAAAAATGTTGGATATAGAAAAGCACATTATATTTTTTTTAGAAATAAAATTATAAATTGTTTTATTCAAAATCAAAATGGACCTTTGAACCATGTTCCAGGTATATCATGAGGAGTTTCTTGTTTTTCTTGCAATTTTTTCCATTCTAAACTTATGTTTAGTAAACTTGAAATTTCCTTAATTATAGAAATATAATCCGGATAAAAGTTTTTTGTTAATGCAAAACTTGTTGGTTGGATATGATCAGGAAGACCCATTTTAACTGGTTTATTTTTTAATTTAGTCCAACATTTATCAATTACTCTTGTAATTATTTCGGAGGCTATTGAAAGGTTATGAGAACTAGAGTCAATTGCAATTAACCTTCCAGTTTTATTAACAGATCTATAAATTGTTTCCCAATCAACAGGTCTTACAGTATGGAGATCTATTAATTCACATGATATCTTTTTATCATTTAAGAACTTTAATGCACGCTTTGCTTCTACGGTCATAAAGGAATTTGATATAATTGTTATATCTTTTCCTTCTTGGATAACACTTGCTTTACCAATTGGAACTCTGAAGTCGCCTGTAGGAACTTTCTCATTTATATTATAAAGCCATCTATTCTCGACAAATATTACAGGATTTTTATCAAAAATAGATGATAGTAGTAATCCTTTAGCATTTTTTGGACTAGATGGCATTACGACTTTTAGGCCAGGCACATTCGCAAACCATGCATGATAAGATTGAGAGTGTGTTGGGCCTTGACCCCATCCTCTTCCAACAATAAGTCTTATTACAAAAGGTATATTGTTTTTAGACCCAAACATATAAAACCATTTTGCAGCAGCATTAACAATCTGATCTATTGCTAACAGAATGAAGTCAAATCTTTGACTTACAAAAACAGGTTTATATCCTCCCAATGCAAGCCCAGTACCTATTCCTACAAGAGCATTCTCTGAAGTTGGAACATCAAAAACTCTCTCGGGTCCAAATCTTTCTTTCAGTCTTTTTGTTGTTCCAAATATTCTTTTGGGATCATCTACACCCAACCCATAACATATAACTTTTTTATCTATAGACATTGCAATTTTCATTGCATCATTAATTGCTTCTGGAAAGTTCATTTTTCATATATTTCAATTTGCATATTCATCAATATTAACTGAGTTAAATTTTGGAAACTCTGATTTTTCGGCATAATCAAATGCTTTTGCAATTTCGTCTTTAATTTTGTGAGTAATCTTTTTAATTTGAATATTTGTTAATAAATGATTTTTTAGTAGTACTTTTTCTATTTCTTTTAAGGGGTCAGCTTTTTTCCATTCAGATAATTCTTTTTCTGACCTATATTTTAGATGATCATCCTCATTAGGACCACAATGTTCTTTCCATCTGTAAGTAGTAATTTCAAAAAAAACAGGTTGTTTGTTCTCTCTTACAAATTTGACAGCCTTTTTAAACTTAATTATTGTATCATTTATATCTCTACTATCTGCTAAAAATGATTTTACTCCCAAACTTTCTACCATTTCATAAATTTTCCTATCCGATGGTTGCCTTAGATGGATAGGGGTATAAACAGAATAATTATTATTTTCACATATAAATAATGTTGGAGTTGGCTTCACTGCCGTAAAATTGACTGATTCAAAAAAAACTCCTTCTTCAATTGACCCATCTCCCAAAAAAATACAGGAAATTTTATTTGATTTATCAAATTTAATAGACAAGGCCAACCCAACACCAATAGGTATATTTGAACCAACTATGGCTGTACTTCCCATAAAAGAAACTTTCTTGTCGATTAAATGCATAGAACCACCTCTACCCTTAGAACATCCTGTTATTTTACCATATAATTCAGAAATCAATGCTTTCAGATCACCACCTTTCCCAAGATAATGGGCATGTGCTCTATGAGTACTTATAGCAAAATCATTTTTTTTCAAAAATAAACTAATTAATCCTCCAACCAATTCTTGACCAATTGACAAATGTGTAGGGCATCGCATTTTTTGATGTTTATAATTTTTTGAAATTTCTTCTTCAACTAATCTGATTCTTTTCATCACATAGTAAATTTTTTTGTAGTAATCGATAACGTTTTTCATGGTATGAACCAATAATAATCTCCAGTATAACCTATCTCTTCAAAAAAATTTTTCCATTCTTCAACATGCATTATTGTCTTTGCTGTTAAATTCCAGTTTTCCATTCTTTTTTTTTCTTCATTATTTCTATATGCATCAACTGTAATGAAACTATTTTTTGATGAAACCCTCTCAATTTCCTGTAATGCTTTTGCACATTCATCTATTTTTAAATTATGGACTGTATTTATTGATATAACTAGATTAAATTCTTCGTTTTTGAAAGGAAGTGATAAAGCACTTCCTTCACATAGAAAAGGTTTAACACTCGAAATTGAGTTTTGAATAGCATATTTCGATATATCAATACCTCTTACTTCTATTTCAGGAACTAATCTTTTAAAATCGTGAAGCATAAACCCTTTTGCACATCCAACATCAAGAATTTTATAATTTTTTTTAATCTTATAAAACTTTGTAAAAGTAGGAACTACATTTTCCCAGTATTTTGGATTATAATAAAAACCGCCATAACCATATTTTCTATCTCCATCGAAAAAATCTTTTCCAAATTTTTGTGCTATTTTTTTATCTTCTGAAGATTTTTTTATTGCTCTTTTATTAACATCTCTAGTAGTTCTAGGATAATTTTTGAGTAAATTAACTTCAATTCCTATTTTGGCCTCCCTAAATGATTAGTAACCAATGACATAAATAAAATATACTTAATCAAAGTTTTTATGTCTTCTTAATTTATACATATCAGGATCTTCGTTAAGTTTTTTTATTAATTCCTTTGAATTCCATTGATCATTTTCAAGCGAAAAATTCCGTCCACTTGTAGTTTTTTTATTTGTTTTATTAACCCATTGAAGAAATTCAAAAATTTTTTCAAATTTTGTTTCTATTTGATCTTTTTCTAAAAACTCTATAACTCTCTTATAATTATTTCCTGCTCTATTTCCTGCTTTAATTGTTTCTAAATGGGTCTTAGTTTTAACAAATCCAGGTCCTAGAATTTGTATTTTAATTTTTGGATCTTCAGCATCAATT
>QCNN01000041.1 GCA_003213175.1 SAR116 cluster bacterium AG-426-B08
TACGGTAACAAAGAAAAAGCTATAACTATATCTCTAGACTCTAAAAATTGGATGCAACTCATTCAAAAACCTGGTATTTTTGGTCAACTTTTAAATATACATGTTGATAAAGAAAAATATTTTGTACTACCAAGAGATATACAACTCCACCCTGTAACCGAAGAAACTCTTCATATTGATTTTTTAAGGGTTACTAGCGATTCAACAGTAAATGTTGGTATTTTAGTTGAATTTATAAATGAAGATAAATGTACTGGTTTAAAGCTTGGAGGTGTGTTAAACGTAGTCCGTTCTCAAGTTGAGTTAAAGTGTCCAGCTACCTCAATACCAGAAAAAATCACTGTCGATTTAGATGGTCTTAATGTTGGTGACACGATTCACATTAGTTCTATATCTTTGCCAGATGGTTGTACTCCAACTATTACTGATAGAGATTTTACTGTTGCCACAATAGCATCACCAAGGGGTGGAATGAGCGAAGACGAGGAGCAAACAACTGAAGAAGAAGTTACTTCAGAAGAGGGAACAACAGAAAGTGAAAAAGAAGAAGATAAAAAAGAAGGTGAATAGCTCAAGTAATTATTGAAATGTATCTTTTTATTGGCTTAGGGAATCCTGGATTAAAATATGTGTACAATAGACACAATATCGGTTACATGATTATCGATAAAATCTCTGAATTATATAAATTTCCAAACTTTCTTAAGAAAAAAAATTCTTCTTTATCAATTAAAAAAATAGAAAATGAAAAAGTAATTTTACTTAAACCAACTACTTTCATGAATCTTTCTGGAATCAGTGTTCAAAATATTAAGTCGTTTTATAACATAAAGAATGAAAATATTTTTGTTTTTCATGATGAAATAGATTTAAACCCCTCAGAAATTAAAATCAAAAAAGGTGGTAGTAGTAATGGTCATAATGGATTAAAATCAATAGATAGTTTTATTGGTAACGATTATTATAGGATAAGAATAGGAGTGGGAAGACCTATCGATAATTCACTCTATAAAAAAAACGATATAGTCTCTAATTGGGTATTATCAGATTTTTCTAAAAAAGAAAAAGAAGAATGGTTAGAAACTAGTCTTAATTTAATATCAGAAAACTTTAATTTCCTGAAAAATAAGGAATTTGATTTTTTTTTGCAATAAAGTTCTACTAATATAGGAGTGAAGTTTGGGATTTAAATGTGGGATAATTGGGTTACCAAATGTTGGTAAATCAACATTATTTAATGCATTAACAGAAACCACATCAGCTGATGCTGCAAACTACCCTTTTTGTACTATTGAACCAAATGTAGGTAATGTAATAGTGCCTGATAAAAGACTGGATGAATTAGCTAAAATAGCAAATTCAAAAAATATTATACCAACCCAAATTCAATTTGTAGATATTGCAGGTTTAGTAAAAGGTGCAAGTAAAGGCGAAGGATTGGGTAATAAATTTCTTTCTCATATTAGAGAAGTTGATGCCGTTATTCATGTTTTAAGATGCTTTGAAGACACTGAAATAACTCACGTAAATGAAAAGGTAAATCCAATAAATGATATTGAAATAGTTGAAACTGAGTTATTACTAGCCGATATTGCTAGCTTAGAAAAACAAATGATGAATTTGAATAAAAAAATTAGAGGAAATGATCCGGAACAAAAAAAACTCTATGGCCTCATGGAGATTTTAATTAATCATCTTACTGAAGGAAAAAAAGCTGATGAATATCCAACACACAATGCTGATGATTATAAGATTATTAAAAGCTTACATCTTTTAACCTCAAAACCTCAATTATATGTATGTAATGTCTCTGAAAAAGATATTATCGATGGAAATAATTATACTACACAAGTTATAAATAATTTTTCGAAAAATAATTCTAAAGTAATTTTAATTTCCAGTTTGATAGAATCTGAAATAGCTATGTTAAATAATTCGGATAAAAAAGAATTTTTAGGTGATCTTGGTTTAAATGAAACTGGATTAGCAAAATTAATCAAATATGGATATGAGCTTTTAAATTTGATTACTTTTTTTACTGTAGGACCAAAAGAGACTAGAGCTTGGACAGTGAATAAAGGTTCTACAGCTTCAAAAGCTGCTGGAAAGATACATTCTGATTTTGAAAAAGGATTTATAAGAGCTGAAACATTCAGTTATAATGAGTTTATACAATTTAATGGAGAACAAGGCACTAAAGATGCTGGTAGATTAAGAATAGAAGGTTCTGATTACATCGTTCAAGATGGTGATATATTTAATTTTAGGTTTAATGTATAAATTTTAGGAGTAACAATGTCAGAATATACAAAATTGTTAACAAAAGATGGTCATCACTTTGAAGCTTTTGTTACTCGACCAAGCAATAAAGTAAAGGGTGGAATTGTAATAATTCAAGAGATTTTTGGAGTGAATAATCATATTAAAGAAGTCTGTAACCATTACTCTAAACAGGGATATTTATGCATATCTCCTTGCCTTTTTGATAGACAAAAACCAAAAATTGAATTGGGTTACGATGATAATAGTATAGCTGAAGGTAGAAGATTAAAAGAATTATGTAATGATGTTGCTCTTGAAGAGATTGAGGCATCCATTTCATACGTTCGTTCAGCTGGTAAAGTTAGTGTTATAGGATATTGTTGGGGTGGCTCACTTGCTTGGAGAGCTGCATGTAGCTTTGATGAATTGTCAGCTAGTATTGTATATTATGGAGGAGATGTTCCAAAATTAAGTAAACTTAAACCAAGGTGTAAGGTTATCTGTCACTTTGGAGAGTTAGATAAATCTATTCCTATAAATTTAGTTAGTGATTTTAAAACATTTCATGAAAATGTTAGGATATACACTTATCCCGCTGATCATGGTTTTAACTGTGATCATAGAATACAGTACAATCCAAAGTGTGCAGAAATTGCATTCGATAGAAGTATAAAATTTCTTGAAACTATTTTGACCTAAACTTTTTTCTTTATTGGAGCCCAAATTTGTTTCATTGAGAAATAAGCAAGAATAGAAAACACAATCAAAAAAGAAATTACTGTAACGCCTAGTCTTTTTCTGTTCTCCATTTCTGGCTCAGATGCCCAAGCTAAAAAAGTTGTAACATCTTTAGACATTTGCAATTCTGATGCCTTTGTACCATCTGCGTACTCCACTCCATCTTCATATATCGGTTGCGGCATACCTATAAGTTTACCTGGATAATAAGTGTTATAATACATTCCCTCAGGCACATTGAAATCTTTTGGTGCTTCCTTATAACCACTTAAAAGAGCATGTAAATAGTTTGCTCCATCTGCTCTTGCTTTTACAATGAGAGATAAATCTGGAGGATACGCTCCTCCGTTGGCAGCTCGTGCCGCTTGTTCGTTTGGATAAGGAGAGACAAAAGTATCACTTGGTCTACCGGGTCTTACAAAAGATTCGCCATCATCGTTTGGTCCATCTGTTATTTCGAATTGAGCAGAAAGTGCCTTTAATTCTTCATTATTGTAACCTAAACCACTTAAATGTCTGTATGATAACAACTTCATACCATGACAGCCTGAACAAACTTCCCTGTAAACTTGAAAACCGCGTTGAGCTGATGCTTTATCAAAAGTTCCAAAAATTCCTGAAAATGACCAATCTTGGGAAGGGTATTCAATATCAGTCGAAGCCGCTAGACAAGTTTTACCTAAACATAAAAATATTACAAAAAAATATATTTTAAATGTTATATTTTTACACATTTACTTCTTCTCTCTTACCGCTGCTGCAGTAGAAAAACTTGAACTGGATAGTATTGGCTCAGAAATAGATATCGGTAATGGTCTTGTTTTTTCAATATTTGGTAAAAGAGGTAATAAGATAATAAAATGAAAAAAGTAATAACCTGTAGCAACTCTAGACAATAGTACGTAAATTCCTTCAGCCGGCTTTGCTCCTAAATAGCCAAGGAGAATACAATCAAAAACTAAAATCCAAAAGAATAGTTTATAAATAGGTCTAAACTGAGAAGATCTTATTGGAGATTTATCTAGCCACGGTAAAATAAATAGTACTGCAATTGCTCCAAACATGAACAACACGCCACCTAGCTTGTCTGGTATAGCTCTCAGGATAGCATAAAATGGAAGAAAATACCATTCTGGAACTATATGAGCAGGTGTTTGCATTGCATTAGCAGGGATGTAATTGTCAGGATGACCCATAAAGTTAGGAAAAAAGAATACAGCTGCAGCAAAAATAGTTGCAAAAACTGAAAGCCCAAACAAATCCTTAATTGTGTAATATGGATGAAATGGAATTGTATCTTGTTTACCTTTGGCATCAATACCTATTGGATTATTAGAGCCAAACCTGTGTAATGCAACAAGGTGAAGAATGACTAAACCTACAATTAAAAAAGGAAGTAAATAATGTAATGAGAAAAATCTATTTAAAGTAGGGTTATCTACTGAAAAGCCTCCCCATAACCAAGTAACAATGCTCTCACCAACTAATGGAACCGCAGAAAACAAATTTGTTATAACTGTAGCACCCCAAAAACTCATCTGCCCCCATGGTAAAACGTAACCCATAAAAGCAGTAGCCATCATTAATAATAAAATTAATACACCTAATATCCATAATATTTCCCTTGGAGCCTTATATGAACCATAATACAGTCCACGGAATATGTGGATGTAAACTACAATAAAGAAAAAACTAGCACCATTCATGTGAATATATCTTAATAACCAACCATGGTTAACATCTCTCATAATTCTCTCAACTGAATCAAACGCATAATCTACATGAGCAGTATAATTCATCGAAAGTACTATCCCAGTAATTATCATTACGACAAGTGTTATACCAGCCAATGATCCAAAATTCCAAAAATAATTTAGATTTTTTGGTGTTGGATATTCATTTAACTCATGATTTAGAAATGTAAATATTGGTAGTCTATAATCGATCCATTCAACAACAGAATTCTTACTTTTATTTTTACTCATTTTTATTTAAATCCTTACTAACCTATTCTTATTAACTTATCTGACAAAAATTTATAATTTGGGACTTCCAAGTTTACAGGCGCGGGGCCTTTTCTTATCCTTCCAGAATGATCATAATGAGACCCATGACAAGGACAAAACCAACCTCCATACTCACCTTTTACGTCGCCAGTTTTTTGCCCAAGAGGAACACAGCCCAAATGAGTACAAACACCAACTAACACAATATATTTTTCATTTAAAACTCTATCTTCATCTTTTTGAGGATCTTTAAGATTATCTAAATTTTCTTTTTTAGCTGACATAATTTCTTCTTTTGTTCTATGCCGTATAAAGACTGGTTTCCCTCTCCACTTAACTGTGATTGCCTGTCCTTCTTCTAACGGCTCAAGATCCACCTCAGTTGATGCTAATGCAAGAGTATCAGCAGCTGGATTCATTTGGTCAATTAATGGCCAAACAAATGAACCAGCTCCAACCGCTCCAAATGCATAAGTTGATATAACTAAAAAATCTCTTCTATTTTTGTTTTCTTTTTTTGCCATAAAATTCTTAGATATAACCTAATATTTATATAGACCCGAATAAGAATAATTTCTAGTAATTTTTTTATTAATTTTCATTTTAATTGCTTTTTTTACTTCCATGAAACTTGAGGCGGTAAACTCATCAATATTGCTTCAGGATTACCCCCTGTTTTTAACCCAAAAACAGTTCCTCTATCATATAACAGATTAAATTCTACATATCTGCCTCTTTTTTCTAATTGTTCTAATTTATCTTTTTTTGAATAATCTAGAAACATTCTTTCTTTAATTATATTTGAATATACTTTACTAAATGTTAATCCAACATCTTTAACAAACTCTAGGTCTTTATCCCAATCCAGAGAATTCAAGTAATCAAAAAAAATGCCTCCTATACCTCTTGGTTCATTTCTGTGAGGTAAAAAAAAATATTCATCACACCATAATTTGTAGTCTTCATAATAATTTTTATTGTATCTGTCACACATTTTTTTAATATCGCTATGAAACAATTTTTCTGCTTTTTTATCATTTGTCATTGGGGTAAGATCACATCCCCCACCAAACCAAGTTTTCATTTTTGAACCTTCTCCAGTTACAAGAAATCTAGTATTCATATGTGCGGCAGGGATCTTTGGATTAGACATGTGAG
>QCNN01000042.1 GCA_003213175.1 SAR116 cluster bacterium AG-426-B08
GGATTAGCGGCTGGAGGAAGTACTGGTGAAGGACATGTGTTAACAAGGGATGAATACTCATCTGTTATTGAAAAAACATTAGAAGCAGTTAATGACAGAATACCGCTAGTTGCAGGCATAATAGCTAATTCTACAACTGAAGTAATTGCTAGGGGTCTTTTAGTTAAGAAGTTTAATGTTGAGGCCCTTCAAATTACTCCACCAAGTTATTTATTTAAACCGGACGACGATGCAATGGTTAATCACTTCAGAGAAATTCATGAAGCGTGTGGGGTTCCAATTTTAATTTATAATGTAGTTCCATGGTGTTATTTGTCACCTGATCTATTATTAAGAATTATGGATGAGGTGCCTGGTGTATTAGGTGTTAAACAAAGCGCAGGCGACATGAAACTTTTTGCAGATTTGATAAGAAGAGCAGATACAAAAAATTTGATTTTTAGTGCTGTTGATGCACTTCTCTTATCATCGTATCAATTGGGTGCTCCAGGCTCTATTGCAGCCATACTAACAGCTGCGCCGAAGTCATCTGTAGAATTATGGAATGCTGCACAAGAAAAAGATTGGGATAAAGCAATAGGTTTGCATGAAAAATTAATGCCCTTATGGGATGCTATTGGTTTAGATAATATGCCCTCGTTATGCAAATATGCTCAGAAACTTCAAGGTTTAGAAGCTGGTTTTGCTAGGAGACCAACATCACCTGCTTCAGAAGATCAAAAAGAAAAGATTAAAATAGCTTTATCAAATCTTAATTTAATTTAATATAAACATAAAAATATTTTAAATGACTAAAAACTATCCAAAACCAACTAACGATCGTGATAAAGCCAAAAACGATCTAAAAAACTGGGGATATTGTCTATTACTAGATGCTATTCCCAAAGAAATTAATGAAAATGCTAGAATTAGAATAATTGAGCAAGCTGAGGCTGAAAAACAACTTAACCTAGCATTTGAGGATGGAAGTAAAACTAGGAAATGGGGAGAATTTAAAGAAAATAATTTGAAAGATAAAAAAAAGTTTAATAGTAAAGCAGGCGGTATAAACCAAAGGGTTTGGATGCTGCCAAATAAAGGAGAAGAATTTTTAAAAATTTTAGATAATCATAATTATTTCGAAATAATGAAGTTAATTGTGGGTGATTTTCCTATCATATCTAGTTATGGAGCTAATATAGCAAAAAAAGGTGGTGTACCAATGGATTTGCATACAGACCAATGGTGGGCGCCAGATCCAATTGATAGAAAAAAAGATTTTTTACCTCCTGCTTCCATTACTCGAAAAAAATTTAATTATGAGATAAATAAAAATATTTTAAATAATGACGATTTAATTGCTAGACCAGCTGTTTCAAATGTTTTAATCATGCTGAATGGAATGTCACATGAAAATGGCGGAACAATGGTTGTCCCTGGATCGCACTTATTTGGAAGACATCCTGAAAAGGAAATAGATACAGATATTAAGCCAATTGCAGCAGAAGGGCCACCTGGTTGTGCTATAATTACAGACGGTAGACTTTGGCACGGCACTGGTGCTAATAAGACAAAAATTCCAAGAATTGCTATAATTATTACTTTCTGCGGACCACAATATCGCCCCCAAGAAAATTATACTTTTGGACTTAAAAAAGAAGTTTTAAAAAAATTAAATAATTTTCAAAAAGAATTATTAGGTTTTAAAGTTTGGAATGGTTACGGAAGAACAGGTGACCCTACTCAAGACTTTATTGACACTGATGAAATTCCAATTGGTATTTTGAGAAATTAAATTCATAAATTAACTGATGATTGAATTTGTAAGAAATAATGCTAGATGGCTGTTAGCCTGTATTTTAATGTATTTTTCATCATGTTTTGGTCAAACTTTTTTTATTTCATTGTATGCAACAGAGATAAGAACAACTTTTAATTTAACACATGGTCAATGGGGTTCGATATATGCAGCTGGAACGCTTCTTTCAGCGTCTGCAATGCTAGTTTTTGGAGGAGTTGTTGATAAATTCCAATTAAAGAAAGTTGCTATCTTCGTGTATGTACTTCTCGGAACACTATGTATTTGCATGATATTTAACCACTCAATTTGGTTTTTACCAATAATTATTTTTGGACTCAGATTCTGTGGTCAAGGTATGTTATTTCATCTTCCAGCAGTCGCAATTGGAAGGTGGTTTGGAAGAAACAAAGGTAAAGCCACCTCTATTTCAGTTATTGGGTTTTCAATAGGAGAGGCAACTTTTCCAATAATTCTTGCTTTTATAATAACTTATGTCGGTTGGCGTTTTAGTTGGTTATTTGGTGTAATTGTGCTTTTAATAATTTTACCAATTTTAATGAATTTATTAGGTGAAGACAGATTACCAAAATCCATAGAAGTAAAATCATCAAGTCAAGTTGGTCTAGACAATAAACATTGGTCAAGAAAAGAAGTTTTAAATCATTGGCTATTTTGGTCTGTTTCAATTCCCTTACTAATGACACCAATTTTTTCAACAGCATTCTTCTTTTATCAAATACATCTTATTGAAATAAAAAATTGGAATATGGTAAATTATTTTTCTATTTTTCCAATCTATACAATATCTTCTATATCTGCATTATTACTTTCTGGATGGTTGATTGACAAATTAGGTGTTTCTAGAATTCTCCCTTTTTTCCTTTTACCTCAATCTATTGGATTAATAATTTTTTCTTTTGGAGAAACATATTTAATTGTTTTTCTTGGATTTATTTTCCTTGGGGTTACGCAAGGGACAGCCATGACTATAGGTGGAACATTTTGGCCTAATTATTTTGGTACAAAAAATTTAGGATCAATCAGATCTTTATCTACATCATCAATGGTATTTGGTACTGCCTTGGGACCATTCTTAGTAGGGCAAATATTAGACTTTAATATTTCGTATAATTTAATTTTACTGGGAATGAGTGTTTTATCTATTGTTTCATGTTTATCTTTATTTATAACTATGAGTAAAGTACCAAATTTAAAGTAAGGGAGACTATCATGTTAAACATCTATTTAGCTGGAGAAATACATACTGACTGGAGAAACGAAATTATTTCATTATGTAAAAATAAGAATATGAATTTAAATTTTTTATCACCAGTTACAGATCATGATGCATCAGATAATTGTGGTATTGAAATATTGGGTCATGAACAAGAACAATTCTGGAAAGACCATAAAGGTGCTAAAATCAATGCTATTAGAACAAGAAAAGCAATAGTAGACAGCGATATCGTAATTGTAAAATTCGGAGAAAAGTATAAACAATGGAATGCTGCGTTCGACGCAGGTTTTGCGGCTGCAAATAATAAATCTCTAATAATTATACACTCAAAAGAACATCAACATGCTTTAAAAGAAATTGATGCAGCTGCTTTGGCAGTTGTCTCAGAAAATAATCAAGTGGTAGAAATTTTAAATTACGTAGTGAATGGTAAATTGAAAAATTCATAATGTTTCATATCATTTTATATAATCCTGAAATTCCACCTAATACAGGAAATATTTTAAGGTTATGTGCTAATACTGGAGCAAAACTTCACCTTATAAAACCTCTTGGTTTTAATTTAAATGATAAACACTTAAAAAGAGCTGGCATGGATTATGGAGAAATTAATCAGATTAACCTTTATAATAATATTGATGAATGTATTAAAAACAATAAAGTTTCTGAAGTATATGCTCTAACTAAATTTGCAAATGAAAATGCCTATAAAAAATCTTTTGTCCCCAATGATGCTTTTATTTTTGGTAATGAAACATCTGGTCTACCAAAAAATGTTTTAGAAAAAGTAATAAACAAAAACAAAATCAGAATTCCAATGTTTAAAAGTAGTAGAAGCTTAAACCTAAGTAATTCTGTTAGTATCATTTTATATGAGGCATGGAGACAAAATAATTTTCTTAAAGCAAAAACTTCTTTTCTGGACAAATAGATGTCGTTCTACGACTGGATTTCAATCGCTATAACGTGTTTCATTGGCGCAGCTTTTCCTGGGCCAAGCCTATTAGTAATATTATTTATTGCTAATTCAAGGGGATTTTTGTCAGCTACTGTTACTTCTATTGGCCACGGGGTAGGAATTTTTATATATGCAATTCTATGTACATTAGGTCTTGTTTACTTTTTTAAAAGCTTTCCCGAACTATTATACATTATTAAAATTTTTGGTATTTTGTTTCTTTCATATCTTGGAATTAAAATGCTTCAATATAAGGATAAAGATGTTATTGATAAAAAATTAAACTTTAAAATTAACAAATATAATGATTTTACACTCGGATTGGTTATTGCCCTTATTAATCCAAAAGTTATCTTCTTTTTTGCATCAATATTTAGTCAATTTATTAAAACAGAGTTGATTATAATTGAAAAACTATCCATTTCTCTTTTAGCAAGTTTAATAGACGCATTGTGGTATATAATTGTTGCATATTTGTCAACATTTGCAATTTCAAATTTTTTTACAAAACAAACAAAAATTTTTGTCAAAACATTAGGATTGTCTCTTATTGTACTTGCTATATTGATGATACAAAATAGTTTCTTTTAATTAATATTAATCAAACTAATATTTTCATTAGAACTTTTTTTTGCAGGCCGTTTAATCCATTGTATTGAACTTATTTGATTACAGTTTGTACAATTGAGATACCATTCCTTATTATCTGAGGAACAGAACGAGCAATAATAACTATAACTTTGATCAAGATTGTTAGCTTTATTTAAATAATTTTTTACTTGTTCCGCTTTGTTTCTTGAGCTCGCAATATCTGCTAATACTTGATAGGCTTTTTTATCTAAATCGTCGGAGGGAATATCTTCAATTATTTTTTTTGCTTCCCCCCATATTTTTTCTTTAGTTGCATATTCTGCTATTAACACTTTTATTTCTGTTAGATTTGTTTTTTTTATTTCATTATCTTCAGTTAAACTCATTGCGTATGCAACCTTGTCACCAGATGATTTAAAATTATTTCTTTTAACTAACTCATCTAATAATTCTGAATGAGGGGAAATAAAAAATGCTTCTTTAAGAGCTTTTATGGATCTTTGTTTACCATAAATACCCTTATCTAACTTTATGTAATTTTTCACTGCGTTAATATTTCCTTTGAAATGTTCTAATGATTTTGAAAAAGCTTTAAGTGCTTCTTTTCTATTGTTTGATAACTTTTTTATTCCATCTAAATAGTTTAAGTCTGATAAAAGGATCTCAAAATTATAAATGCTTGGTAAGTTTCTTAAGTTTTGATTTTTTGATAATTCAAGTGCCTTCTCAATTTTATTCAACTTTATAGAGACATAAAAAAGGGTTTTGATAACTTGCTCAGAATTTTGATCTAACTTATAAGCTTCATTAGCATGCTCGTAAATTTTCTCAAAATTTTTATTTTTTGCTAATTCAATTCTCATTGACGCTAAATGGCTTATTAACGAAGTATTTTTATCATTAGATAAAATTTTAAGATATTTTTCTGATATCTGATTTCTATTTTTTTCATCAGTTAATTTTATATCCATTGAATTTACAGTTTCTGCATGCTCTTGTATCAAAAGCCCTAATTTTTTATCCTGTATATTTTTGGATATAAACAATGCCTCTTTAGCCGCTTGTTTGTACTCACCGTGGCTGGCTAGTAACAACGCTTTTACTAAATTCTTTTCTACCTTAGATCTATTTTTATTATCCCTTCTAATCAAAGCTGCTTTTGGAAAACTAATTAAAAGCCTCCACACTCTATCAAAAAAAATAATTAAAAAACCAACAAAAATTAATAACAATATAAAATTACTTGTTTCAATTTCTATTCCAAAACTCAGCCAATCAATTTTTGTTTGACCTTCTGTATCAGATAAGATGGATGAAACAAAAAATATTAATATAAGAAAAACAATAATTTTAAAAAATCTATAAACCATAATTATTAGCTATTATTTTTTTTATTTAAAAAATTTTTACATTTTTCTATAAATGGCTCTAATTCTCTTTTCCATTCTGCAGGCAACTTATTTAAGTTATAAATCAAATTTTCAAGATTACCTTCTTTAGCGC
>QCNN01000043.1 GCA_003213175.1 SAR116 cluster bacterium AG-426-B08
AGAAAGATATTATTGTGAGTATTAACCTTAAACAAAAAACATTGCTTAATATTCTTCATGAAAAATTGGTTAAGTTCTGAGACAATGTCAAAAGATTCAAAATCAAAATTTATTTATATTTTATTTTTTTTTATTTTTTTTTCTAAAGATATATTAGCTGAGAAAGTTAAAATCCAAATATTATCTAGCCCTAACAAAGAAAACATTAGTTTGAATTTAGATGGATCTTACAATATAAACTTTTTTTCACTAGCAAATCCATACCGACTTGTGGCTGACTTAAAAAAAATAACATTAAATAAAAACAGTTTAAAAATAGAAAAATTTAATAGTATTTTTTTAAAAAAAATTAGGTTTGGAAATCCAGAAAAAAATTTTACAAGAATAGTTTTTGAATTTAATAAACCATTTATAGTTCCCAAAGTCATCCATTCAAACTTTAATAATAAATATTTCAAATATAAAATAGATATAGATGTTTTTGAGAGTACACATACAGCTTTTAATCTAGGCAAAAAAGTTATGTATGAAAAATTTGGTAACAATGATGTTAATAAAATATCAAAATTATTTTTAGATAAATACCTAGTTCCTCAAACTCGTCCCAAACTCAAAATAAAAAAAGATATGAATTTTTCATCTAAAATTATCAATAACAAAAAGACTAAAAATTATACAGTTTTTATTGATGCGGGTCACGGAGGAAAAGATCCTGGCGCAGTTAGTTCAAATGGTACCTATGAAAAAAACATAACATTACAAGCATCTAAATTGCTAAAACAAAGTTTATCAAAATATAAGGATATAACTGTCAATTTATCTAGAAATAATGATAGATATTTATTTTTAAGAGAAAGGGTCAAATTAGCAAAAAAGGTGAAAGCAGATATATTTATTTCATTACATGTTGATGCATCAAAAAATAGAAAGGCCAGAGGTATTTCTGTTTTTAGTCTCTCAAACAAGGCATCTGACCTAGAAGCAAAAAAACTAGCGTTACGTGAAAATAGTTCTGATTTGATTGGATCGCTTCACATTGATCATGAAGATCCATTAATCGTTGGTAATTTAATTAAAATGTTTCAAAGAGAAACAATGAATCAAAGTGCTGAATTAGCTAGGTATATATTATACAATTTAAACGAATATGCCCTTTATAGCCGAGGACATAGATTTGCAGGATTCGCTGTTTTAAAATCTCCAGATATACCTTCAATATTAATAGAGTTAGGTTTTTTGACAAATAAAATTGATGAGAAAAATTTGAAGAATAGAAAATATCTCCGAAAGTTATGTGACACTCTAGCAATTTCAATAAAAAGGTATATGAAAAGTAATGTAATTTTCAATTAAACTTATGTCATATTAAAGTCTTATTTTAAGGATAATCAAAAGAATGCGAATTGTATCATATATATTCACCACATTATTTTTACTTTTTTTTACTATTTTTGGCGTAATAATATATGTGTTATGGCATTACGGAAAGGATTTACCTGAGTATAGAAAATTGGCTAAGTATGAACCCTCTGTAGTTACAAGGGTTCATGCAGGAAATGGTGCATTATTAGTTGAATTTGCTAAGCAAAAAAGAGTTTTTGTACCAATTGATGTGATACCTCAAAAAATTATTAATGCTTTTTTGTCTGCCGAAGATAAGGATTTTTATCATCATTTTGGTATAGATTTACAAGCTACTTTGAGGGCATTAATTGTAAATGTTAAAAATTATGGTTCTGGCAGAAGACTTGTTGGTGCATCTACAATCACTCAACAAGTAGCAAAAAACTTTTTATTAACTTCGGAGGTTTCATTTGAGAGAAAAATTAAAGAGGCAATACTTGCTATTAGGATAGAGAGAGCTTTCAGTAAAAGTCAAATTTTAGAATTATACTTAAATGAAATTTATTTAGGAAATAATTCTTATGGAGTCGCTGCAGCCGCCCTGAATTATTTTGACAAAAGTCTTGATGATCTCACTACAATAGAAGCGGCATTTCTAGCAACATTACCAAAAGCACCTAGTAAATATAATCCCAAACGAAACTATAATAGAACTTTAGAAAGAAGAAACTGGGTTCTAAAACAAATGAAAAAAAATCGTTTCATTAATGAAAATGAATTCAAAGAGTTTAAAAAACAAGATATTAATATTAAAAGTTCTAGTGGACTAGACCTTGCTTATGCTCCTTATTTTTCTGAAGAAGTAAGAAGAATTATTTTAAAAAATTTTGGCAGTGAGCAATTGTATGAAGGAGGTTTATCTATTAGGACTACTCTAGATCCAAAATTACAAAAGTTTGCTGAACAAGCTTTGGCAGATGGCCTTGAAGACCTTGATAAAAGACAAGGTTGGCGAGGACCAATAAAAAATATAAATTACGAAGGTAAAAATATAGAAGAAATTAAATTAATTTTGTCAGAGTTACAAAAAGGATTACCTAAAAATAGATTTATTGGTTTAGTTCAAAATGTTTTAAAAGATAAAGTAGAACTAATTTTAGAAAATGGTAAAAAAGTTGAGATAAAAATTGAAAATAATCCATGGCTGAAAAATTTTAAAATTATTCAGAAAAAAAATAATAAAAGATTGTTTAAAAAATCTATTAAAAACTTCAAAAAAATTTTAGTAAAAGGTGATATTATTTTATTAAAAAATGAAATATCAGCTTCTGGAAAATTTACTTATAAATTGAATCAAATACCGAAAGTTAATGGTGCAATAGTAGTAATGGATCCAAATACTGGAAGAATTCTTGCATTATCAGGTGGATATAGATTTTTATCCAGTGAATTTAACAGGGCAACACAGGCCAAAAGACAACCTGGTTCAGCATTTAAGCCTTTTGTTTATCTGGCTGCTCTTGATATGTCTATAAAACCTACAGAACTTATTTTAGATGCACCATTATCATATGATCAAGGAGCAGGATTACCAAAGTGGAAACCAGCCAATTATACAAAAAAGTTTTATGGACCAAGTCCAATGAGATTAGGTATAGAAAAGTCAAGAAACTTGATGACAGCCCGCTTAGCATTATTAGTTAAGATGGAAAAAATAAAATCTTATGCAAAAACTTTTGGCATAAATGAAAATCTTCCAAATTTGCTTTCAATGTCACTTGGGGCAGGCGAAACCACTTTACTGAAACTAACCAACGCTTATGGAATGATTATAAATGGTGGTAAGAAAATTGTTCCAAGCTTTATAGACAGAGTTCAAGATAGAAGAGGAAAAACAATAAGTAAAAATGATATGAGAAATTGTGTTTTATGTAATTCATTTGACTCAATTGACGAGAGAAAAATACCTAAAATTAAAGATGATAGATCTCAAGTAACTGATCCAGGATCTGCTTATCAGATGGTTTCTATGTTGAGAGGTGCTGTAATAAGAGGAACAGGAAGATTGGTAAATAAAATTAATAAAACTTTGGGTGGTAAAACTGGTACTACAAATAATAATACAGATGCGTGGTTTATAGGATTTTCAAGTGATTTAGTTGTAGGTGTTTATGTTGGTTTTGATAAACCAAAGTCTTTAGGTGAAAAGGAAACTGGTAGTTCTGTATCAGCTCCAATTTTTAGACAATTTATGAGCAATGCTCTTAATAATAAAACTGATATACCTTTTAGGAGACCATCTGGTATAAAACTAATCAAGGTCAATCCAAAAACTGGTTTGATGGTAAATTCGAAATCTAAGCACTTTATTTTAGAAGCTTTTAAACCAGGACAATTACCAAGTTTAACAACAGACTTGAATTTTCAAAATATTTCTAAACAAAAAAATGTTATAAAAAGGTTATCTCCTTTATATTAAGTGATTTATTGAAATGCAGCTAGAAATTGAAAATACAAATAAACAGATCTTAGAATTAATAGATCTGTTAAAAAATAATTTAGATTATAATTTTTTAAAAAAACAAATTGAAATTTTAAAAAATGAGACTGAAAAGCCCAGCTTTTGGAATAATCATAATAATGCACAAAAAATAATGAAGGAAATTAAAATTACAGAAAATAAATTATTTTTATTAAATTCCATTGAACTAGAGTTTAATGAAATAAATGAATTAATTGAAATGGCTTTTTCTGAAAATGAAAATTTGATGATTGAAGATTTGAGTAAACAATTAAAAAAGTTAAAATTGAAATGTGAAAAATATAAAATTCAAACAATGTTTGATGATAAAAAAGATTTTTATGATTGCTTTATTGAAATCCATGCTGGAGCTGGTGGAACAGAAGCTCAAGATTGGGCTCTAATGCTTCAAAGAATGTATTTACGTTGGTCTGAGAAGAAAGGTTTTAAATCAACATTAATTGAAGAGAGTGTTGGTGAAGAGGCGGGTATAAAGTCAACAACATTAAAATTTTCAGGTGATTATTCATTTGGATGGACAAGAACAGAAACAGGTGTTCATAGATTAGTAAGAATTTCTCCATTCGATTCGTCTGCAAGAAGGCATACAAGTTTTGCATCTGTATGGGTATATCCTGATGTGGACGATGAAATTGAAATTGCTATTGAAGATAAAGATTTAAAGATTGATACTTATAGGGCGTCTGGTGCAGGAGGACAACACGTCAATAAAACAGACTCTGCGATTAGAATTACTCATTTACCTACAAACCTAGTTGTTCAATGTCAAAGTGATAGGTCACAACACAGAAACAAAGCTCAAGCTATGAAAATGTTGAAAGCAAAACTATATGAGATGGAGTTAAAGAAAAAAGAAAAAGAAAATGAAGAGGTAGAAAATTCAAAAGTCGAAATAGGTTGGGGAAGTCAAATTAGATCATATGTATTACACCCCTACAATATGGTGAAGGATTTGAGAACAAATGTTGAGACTGGTAACACAAATGCAGTTTTAGACGGAGATTTAGATTTATTTATAAATAATGCATTAGCAAAAAAAATATAACAAAAAAATTAAATTACATTTCTTCAACTTTTTTTAGAACTTCTTCCGCGTGACCAGGCACTTTTACTTTTGGCCAAATAAATGAAATTAAACCTTCTTCATCTATTAAAAAGGTTGAACGTTGAATACCCATATATTTTTTTCCATACATTGATTTTTCTATCCAAACACCGTAACGTTCACAAACATTAGTTTCACTGTCTGAACCTAATAAGCAAGTTAAATTATATTTTTCTCTAAACTTTTTTTGTTTTTGGGGATTATCTTTTGAAATTCCGATTAAAATACAATTACAATCATCAAACTTTTTCTTTAAATTACTGAAGTCAATTGCTTCGGCAGTACAACCAGATGTATCAGCTCTTGGAAAAAAAAATACAACTATCTTTTTACCTTTTTGATCATTGAGAGAAAAATTATCTATATCAGTACTTATATTAATATCAGGGGCTATATCGTTTACATTAATCATTTTTTGTAATCCTATTAAATAAAAATTTACATCTATATAGTAATAATATAAGAAATCAAATTATCAATTATTTTTCTTTTTAATTTAATCAGGGAATTAAATGATTAAAAAAATAAGTTTATATACTTCTTTAGCTATAATGATTAGTTTGTTAATGCTGTCATTAACATATTTTTACAATGTTTATCTAATTAAAACACCCATAAAAATAAATTATTTAAATGAAAGTGTTACTAAAGAACTAAAAACTATTTTTAAAAAAAAAATCAATGACAACGATATTGAATTAGAATTCAAAAAATCAACACTAGAAATTAATAAATTTCCATCTTTATTTAGATTAAATATATCAAAAATTGATATAACAAATAAAAAAAATTCTTTAAAATCATCTATAGAAAGCATTGTACTTGATTTGTCTTTTTTTGACTTAGTAAATAATTTTATACAAAAAAAAAGCAAATTTAGATTTCTCAAACCTTATAATCGATAGAATTATTTTCTCAGGTGAATTAAATAAAAAGGGATTTCAATCTGACCCATTTTTTAAATTTATTTATTTTTATTTTACTGAAAACAAAAAAGGATTGAGCTTTAATAAAAATTTAGGAAAATTTGAAGTTAGTA
>QCNN01000044.1 GCA_003213175.1 SAR116 cluster bacterium AG-426-B08
TGGCGCCATACCCGAAGGTAATTCTTTTCTTGAATTAAATTTGCTGCCAGATATAACGGAAACAAACCTTAATCTTTGTGGATCAGCCGAAAGCTTAACAAAATAACTAGATGGTGAAGTTTTAACTATTCTTCCAACATTTATTCCAGGTGGAAATCTTCCTCCATGTCCAGAAGTTTCTACTATTTCATTATTAATTGGATTGGCTTCGGAAGACAAAAATTTTACTTTAAGTAAATATCCATTTTGTCCTTGCACAATTGCTGGCCACCCAGTTTGTGTAAGAAAAATAGGTACCATCGAATTAATATCAATAAGTAATAATACCCTACTTGAATTTGGGCCTACACTTATTATCGAGCCTACTAAACCATCAGAAGATATAACTGGCTGTCCTTTTTCTATTCCATCTTTTTTACCTGCATCAATGAGCATTGTTTTTGCAAATGTTCCACCTGATAGATTTAAAACTCTTCCTGTTATCAGAAAATTATTTTCTCTTGGGATTGAATTAAGTACTTTTTTCAACTCAATAAGCTCACTTTCTTGAATTTCTGATTTTTTCTCAATATTTTTTAGTCTTTTAATTTCATGTTTTAAGAGTAGATTTTCTTTTCTTAATTGAGTGGCTGATTTTACATCTTCAATAACTATTTCAAGTTCTTTAGCTGGTTTGTTGATAAACGATGAAATCGGAGCAAAAAAATCAGTTAAAAAAGAAGAAACATTTCTATACGCAACTAGGTCCAACTTACCAATTATTACTAATATTATACACAAGACAACAAGCGAAATATTTAAAGTTTTATTAAATTTGTTTGAAGGGTTATTTTTTACCATAGAGTTAATCTTCAATAATAAATTTTAATAAAGATCAAGCTCCAATTAAAACATTTTTTAGTGATTTCATCTCGTCAAGACACCTACCAGTACCCATTACAACACATGTAAGAGGATCTTCTGCTATAACAACTGGTAATCCAGTGGCTTCTCGAAGTGTGGTATCTAAATCACCCAATAAAGCTCCACCTCCAGTTAAAACAATACCTCTTTCAACTATATCAGCTGCTAGTTCAGGAGGTGTTTGTTCCAAAGCAGTTTTAGTAGCTTCAATTATCTGACCTACGGGTTCTGCAAGAGCTTCACATATTTGAGCCTGATTTATTTCAATTTCTTTAGGAACACCGTTTACCAAGTCTCTACCTCTAACTTCTATGGAGGCTCCTACTCCATCTTTTGGTATTTTGGCAGTAGCAATACCTTTTTTTATTCTTTCAGCTGTCATTTCTCCAATAAGTAAATTGTGGTGTCTTCTGATAAATGCAACTATGGCTTCATCAAATTTATCACCACCTACTCTTACAGAGCGAGCATAAACAATGTTTCCTAATGATAAAATGGCAACTTCAGTGGTACCTCCACCAATATCAACCACCATAGACCCAGAAGCTTCAGTTACTGGCAAATTTGCTCCAATTGCTGCTGCCATTGGTTCTTCAATCAAATATACTCTCCTTGCACCAGCAGCCTCAGCAGATTCTTGTATTGCTCTTCTTTCTACGGCTGTTGCACCAGAAGGAACACATACTACAACTTGAGGGCTCATTAAGTTCGTACTGTTAACTTTCTTGATAAAATGTTTTATCATTTCTTCTGCAACATCGAAATCAGCTATAACTCCGTCTGCCATTGGTCTAATAGCTCTAATATTACCCGGAGTTTTTCCAAGCATAGTTTTTGCCTCTTCTCCTACAGCAAGAACATGATTTTTCCCACGTACTTCTGTAATAGCAACTACAGAAGGTTCATTTAGTAATATACCTTTACCCTTTACGTAAACCAAGGTATTAGCGGTGCCTAGATCTATTGCTAAATCTGCGGAGAAAAAACCTTTAAATGATGAAAACATGGACATTATCCTTAAAATAATTGTTATTACAATATCATACGACCAAAAATGAAATAATATAAGATCAATTTTTATCTTTATCAACTAGTCTATTTTCTGTTATCCAGGGCATCATTGCTCTTAACTTTAAACCAATTTCTTCAATTTGATGTTCTGATGCTTTTTTTCTAATTGATTTAAAACTAGTTTGATTAACTTTATTTTCTAACATCCATTCTTTTGTAAATTTTCCAGATTGAATGTCTTTCAAAACTCTTTTCATTTCATTTTTTGTTTCTGAGTTAATTATCCGAGGACCTGTCACATACTCACCATATTCTGCAGTATTACTAATTGAGTAATTCATGTTTGCGATGCCACCCTCGTAAATCAAATCAACAATTAATTTTACTTCATGCAAACATTCAAAATATGCCATTTCTGGAGCATAACCGGCTTCTACTAATGTCTCAAACCCTGTTCTGATAAGCTCAACTAAACCTCCACATAAAACAACTTGTTCACCAAACAAATCAGTTTCACATTCTTCTTTAAAAGTTGTTTCTATTACTCCTGACCTTCCACCACCTATGGCACAAGCATAAGATAATCCTACGTCATGCGCATTTCCACTAAAATCTCTATCAATAGCAATCAAACATGGAACTCCGGCACCACGTATATACTCTGAGCGCACGGTATGTCCAGGTCCTTTTGGAGCAACCATAAATACATCAATATCGTCTCTTGGATCAATTAAATTAAAATGGACATTAAGACCATGAGCAAAGGCTATTGAAGAACCAGATTTCATATTATTTTTTATATGATCATTATAAATATCACCCTGCAACTCATCTGGTGCTAACATCATTATAACATCAGCCCACTTTGCACCCTCTTCAACGGTTTTAACATCAAATCCACCTTCTTTTGCTTTTTTAATTGAACTTGAGTCAGATCTTAGAGCTATACTCACATCTTTAACACCACTATCTTTTAAGTTGGCTGCATGTGCATGACCTTGACTACCATAACCGACAATCAGGACTTTTTTTGATTTAATTAATCCAATATCAGCATCTCTATCATAATAAACTCTCATATTATTTACTCCTATAAATTTGAAAAATTAAGACTTTGATTTATTTGTAATTATTTTATTTAACAATTTAGTCTCAGTCTCGAAACCTCTTGCCAAAGCTGAGACACCTGTTCTTGAAATTTCTGTATCACCAAGAGATTTCATTAGACTTACAAAAGCATCTATTTTGTGGGGTTTACCAGTTAATTCAAAAATAAAACTTTGAAGAGTGACATCTAGCGTTTTTGCTCTAAAAGTATCTGCTATTCTTAGAGCCTCAACCCTATTTAACCCAGATGCAACAACTTTAATCAGAGCAAGCTCACTTTCTATAAATGGACCTTCAATAGTTAAGTCTCTAACTAGTCTAACTGGAATTATTCTTGATAATTGAGACTTAATTTGTTCTATAGTAAGAGAAGTTCCTTTTGTTACTATGGAAATTCTTGATAAATGTCTTTTTTTATCTATTTCTGTTACGGTTAAACTTTCAATATTGTATCCCCTACCAGAAAATAAACCTACAACTCTAGCAAGGGCGCCAGGTTGGTTATCAACAATTACAGATAAAGTTCTTGAACTTTCTTTTTCATCAATATTAGATTTTTCGTAAATAGACATTATTTTATTATACCAATGCTAAACCTTCTTTTGAAACCTTATTAGTCTCTTCTTTGTCACTCAAAATCATCTCATAATGCGCTGATCCAGATGGTATCATAGGAAAGCAATTTTCCTCTTTTTCAACACATATATCCGCAATAACCGGTCCGTCAAAATTTATCATTTCATCAATAAGTGAGTTTAAATCTCCAATTTTATCAGCTCGCATACCTTTTATACCAAAACTTTCAGCTAGTTTTACAAAATCTGGTAAAGAGTCTGTATAGCTCTCACTATAACGTGAGCCATGAATTAATTCTTGCCATTGTCTTACCATTCCCATCCATTGATTATTAAGAATAAAAACTTTTATTGGAAGCTTATATTGAACAATAGTAGATAACTCTTGCATGTTCATTAAAAAAGATGCTTCACCTGATATATCTAAAACTAATGAGTTTGGATGGGCTAATTGCACTCCAATTGAAGAAGGAAGTCCATATCCCATAGTTCCTAAACCACCAGATGTCATCCAATGATTGGGTTTAGAGAAACCAAAATACTGAGCTGCCCACATTTGATGTTGACCAACTTCTGTTGTAACAAATGGATTTAATTTTTTGGTTTTGTCATATAAGCATTTAACAGCATGTTGAGGCTTAATTATTTCCCCAGTTTGATTGTAAGAAAGTGATTTTTTACTTCTCCATTGATTAATCTGATTCCACCAGTCTATGATATTATTTTTAAAGTTTCTTTTGTCTAACTCTTTTAATAATTTCTTAAGAATCGATTTTACATCTCCTTTTAAAGGAATGTCTATTTGAACAACTTTATTAATGGAGGAAGGATCAATGTCTAAATGAATTTTTTTTGAATTAGGTGAAAAAGCATCCAACCTTCCAGTTACCCTATCGTCGAATCTAGCTCCAATATTGAATAAAACATCACAGTGATGCATTGCTAAATTTGCTTCATAAGTTCCATGCATTCCTAGCATCCCTAGAAAATTTTTATGTTCACTGGGGATACATCCTAGTCCCATAAGCGTCAGTGTTATGGGAGAATTAAGTTTTTCAACTAATTTACATAATAATTTACTTGCATCAGGACCAGAGTTAATTATTCCACCACCACCATAAATTATGGGCTTTTTAGCATTTATTAATAAATCAATGGTTTTCTTGATAAGCAAGTCATCAACATTGTTGGATTTATTATCAGTATCTTGTGACTTTGTGCTTATATGATTTTTTTCATAGAAAACTTGTGCTAGTTGAATATCTTTTGGAAAGTCTATAAGAACGGGTCCTGGTCGACCAGAAGATGCAATGTGAAAAGCTTCATGAACAATTTCACAAAGTTTGTTAACGTCTTTAACTAAGTAATTATGTTTAGTAGCAGGTCTTGAAATACCTGTTGTATCAGCTTCTTGAAATGCGTCGGTCCCTATTAAGTGGGTAGGTACTTGACCAGAGATACAAACAACTGGGACTGAGTCCATCAGTGCATCTGTAAGACCAGTTATTGAGTTTGTTGCTCCAGGTCCAGAAGTTACCAAAACACAGCCCACTTTACCAGTAGACCTAGCGTAACCTTCAGCTGCATGAACGGCTGCCTGCTCATGTCTTACAAGTATGTGCTTTATTTTTTTATTTTTGAATAATGCATCATAAATTGGTAGGACTGCACCGCCAGGATAACCAAAAATTATCTCGACATTATTTTCTTCTAAAGCTTTTACTAGAGCTTCTGCACCATTTATAATTTTTTTTGACATCTAATTACTTTCTAAAACTATTTCTATACCACTTAACTTTGTTTGACAACTTGGTCAAACAAAATTTATCAAAAATACAAAATTATTTAATAATATCATAAATTTATAATAATATTTGAATTAAAATTATGTTTAAACCATGTGATTTGTCTTTTTACATAATGTCTAGTATCTCTTTTACTCATTCTAGTTGCTTCTTGTAGGGTTAAATTTCCATCAAAATACTCAAGAAGTCTTCTAAGTCCAAGTGATTTTAATGGCGAGAGATTTCTATCAAAATTATGTTGCCAAATTTTTTTTGCTTCCATTAAACCACCACTTGACATCATCAAATCAAACCTTTTGTCACAATTTCTATAAATATTACTTCTATCTGATGATAGTAAAATTGAAAAAATTTTCCTGTTAACCCAACCTTGATTAGGT
>QCNN01000045.1 GCA_003213175.1 SAR116 cluster bacterium AG-426-B08
TTTTCTTCAATAAAACTTATAAATTCGAATAGAGCGAATTATAAATTATGGGGAGGTCCTAAATGTCGTTCAAGAACTTTTTAAAATACTTAATTCCAGTTGCTTTTTTAGCTGGATTACCAACATTAGGTCTAGCTGATGGCCATGCTGGTGCACTAGATCCTAAAGATGCAGTAGGTATATCTTTTTGGGTCATATCAATTGCAATGGTAGCTGCTACTGCTTTTTTCTTCTTAGAGTCACTAAGATTTAGTGGGAAATGGAGAACATCAATGGTTGTTGGCGGCTTGGTAACACTTGTTGCTGCAGTTCATTATTTTTACATGAGAGAAATTTGGGCGGCTACTGAAGCCTCACCAACTGTTTTTAGATATGTAGATTGGATAGTAACAGTTCCATTACAAATGGTAGAGTTTTATCTAATACTAGCAGCATGTACCGCTGTTGCTGGTGGTGTATTCTGGAGATTATTCATTGGTTCACTTGTAATGTTAATTGGCGGATACTTAGGTGAAGCAGGAATGATTAATGCAACTATAGGTTTCGTAGTAGGTATGGCAGGATGGATATACATTCTGTATGAAATATTTGCTGGTGAAGCTGGTAAAGTTAGTGCCGCTGACGCTCCTGCATCAGTTCAGTCTGCTTTTAATACTATGCGCTGGATTGTAACCATTGGTTGGGCAATATATCCATTAGGTTATTTCTTAGGATATCTTGCTGGTGGAACAGATGATGCCACGATGAACCTTATTTACAACATTGCAGATGTATTAAACAAAATTGGTTTTTGTTTAGCTGTATGGGCTTGTGCTTCCTCAGAAAGCAAAGCTTAATAAATTTAACTCAACTTAATCTATAAACCAGCCTGGAAACAGGCTGGTTTTTTTTTGTTAAAATCAATTTTTAAATAATATATAACTAAATAATGTCACCTAAAACACAATTAGAAGTTATAGTTGTAGGGTCGGGGTTTGGTGGAATAGCCTCTGCTTTAAGAATGAGAGCAATGGGTTATAAAGTAACCTTAGTAGAAAAGCTAAATAAAATTGGAGGAAGAGCTCAAGTTTTTAATATAAATGGATTTAAACATGACGCTGGTCCAACAGTTATAACAGCTCCATTTATGTTTGATGAATTATTTGAACTTTTTGATGAAGATAGAAAAAAATATTTAAATTTTGTATCTCTAGATCCATGGTATAGGTTTTACTTTCATGACAACACATCTTTTGACTATTGTCGCAAAATCAGTGATACAAAAAAAGAAATTGCTAAATTTTCTAAATTAGATGCGGAAAGATACGAAGAATTATTACAAGCATCTAAAAAGATTTTTGATGTAGGTTTTACAAAATTATCTGACAAACCCTTTAATTCATTTTTTTCAATGTTAGAGCAGACTCCAAGCTTATTGAAACTCAAGAGCTATTTAACAGTCTCACAATTGGTTAAGAAATATTTTAAAAATGCAAAAATTCAATCTGCTTTTTCAATACATCCTCTTTTAGTTGGCGGAAATCCATTTAATACTACATCTATTTATGCACTAATTCATTTTTTAGAGAGAAATTGGGGTGTCCATTTTTGTATTGGAGGAACCGGAAAAATTATAGAAGAGTTGAAACAGTTAATGATTCGAAATGATATAAAAATTAAAGTAAATGTTAATATAACCAAGGTCAATTTAGATAAAAAGAGTATAATTTCAGTTGAGGATCAATATGGCAATACCTATAAATGTGATAAATTAATTTTTAACGGAGATCCTCCAACTTTTTACGATGAAATTTTAAGAAAAAGAAAATTTTTTCAGAGAAAAAAATTTATGCCAGAATTTTTAACAAAATACTCTATGGGAATGTTTGTCTTTTATTTTGGTACAAAAACAAGATATCCGTCTGTTGCACATCACACAATTTGGATGGGTAAAAGATTCAAAGGATTGTTGAAAGATATTTTTGACAAAAAAATTTTAACAGATGATTTTTCTTTATATATTCATAGACCAACCGCTACTGATAAAAGCTTTGCACCAAAAAATTGTGATAGTTTTTACGTCTTATGTCCTGTTCCAAATCTTCAAGGTAAAGTAAATTGGAATGAAGAGGCTCTTAAACTGAAAAATAGGATTATTAATGCTTTAGATAATACTATTTTGCCAAATTTAAAAGATACAATATGTAATGAATTTTGGATGACACCTGAAGATTTTAAAAACAATTATAGATCTAAACATGGTGCTGGATTTTCTATAGCACCGATTTTCTCTCAATCAGCTTGGTTTAGATACCATAATAAAGATCCTCATTTGAAAAATTTATATTTTGCAGCCTCAGGTTCTCACCCTGGTGCAGGTATTCCTGGAGTATTATCATCTGCAAAAGTAGTAGAAAATGTAATTAAAAATGAATGATTCGATTAAGTCTCTTCAAAAAAACGGAAAAAGTTTTTTTTGGGCTGGAAAAATTTTACCAGATTATTATCTCAATAGGGCAGCTGACCTATACTTGTTTTGCAGGAAACTAGATGATATTGCTGATCAAGAAATCAAACCAATTGCTTTAAAAAAGCTTATTTCTATTAAAAATTTAATCACTAAAGAAGATTACAAAAGTTTGAATAGATTTAAGATTATTATGCCAGAGTATTTAAAAAAGAACTGTATGGCAAAAATTGCAATAATGGATTTGTTAGATGGTTTAATTTTTGATCAAGGAATTGTAAACATTAATGATAATAATCAATTAATTCAATATTGCTACAGAGTTGCTGGTACCGTAGGTGTTTTGATGTGCATTGCTCTAGAATGTACAGAAAAAGATGCAAGAAAATTTGCTATAGATTTGGGTATTGCAATGCAATTAACAAATATTGCAAGAGATGTTTTAGAGGATGCAAAAATAGGTAGAAGATATTTACCAGTATCGAAAAATTCAAACCTTTCAGCTAAAGAAATTAGAGATATTGCCGAAAATATTAAATTAAATTTTAAAAAAAATAAATTCATTATTCAAAAGATAAAAGAAATTATCTTGCTTTCTGATCAATACTATTCAAGTGGTAAAAACGGGTTATATTTTTTGCCATTCAAAATTAGAATTGCTATAGCAGTCGCATCAAACGTTTATAGAGAAATAGCTGTTGTTTTAGAAAGAAATTCTTTTAGTTGGTATGATGGTAGAGTGTATACTTCTGTACTAAAAAAAATAAAGGTTACAATTTTCACAATTTGTGAGGAGCTAATTTATAAAAGGTCTAAAATGCCAATTCATAATAAAAATTTGCATTGTTATTTAAAAGAAATTAAAAAATGAAAAATGTGATAGATATTGTTGGTGGAGGTTGCGCAGGATTATCATTAGCAAAGCAAGCCAAAAATTTAAAAAATTATACTATTAATTTATACACTTTAATTGAAGATAAAAAAAATGATCATTATTGGGGGTTTTGGAAAAGTGAAGAAATTCAAAAATTATCAAATAAGACTGTAAAAACATGGTATAATTGGAAAATTATTAATCATCATAATGAAAATATATTTCATTCTACAAAATACCCATACTGTGTCATAAGAAAAAACAATTGGTTAAAAGAATCTAAATCCATTGCAGAAAAATTAAAAGTTAATGTATTTAATAACAAAGTTATCGAAAAAGAGAACAGCTATTATGTAAATGGAAAAAAGTTAAATGGCGAATATATTTTCGATAGTAGGCCACCTAATTTCGATAATAATATTTTACTACAACATTTTCATGGCATTGAAATTGAATGTGATGAGGATAAATTTGATTTTAAAACTGCTATTTTAATGGACTTTAGGTGTGATCAATCCAAAGGAATACATTTTATTTATTTTTTACCTTTTTCAAAAAAAAGAGCATTAGTTGAATCAACTTTATTTTCAAATAAAGTAGAGAACAAGTCATTTTATATAAAAGAAATTAAAAAATATTTAAAAAATATTTTAAAAGTTCATAATTACATAATTATACACCAGGAAACAGGTGTAATTCCTATGAGTTATATTTGTTTGCAAAATAAGAATTCAATAAATATTGGAACCAGAGGAGGTGCAACAAAGCCGTCTTCAGGATATACTTTTAACTTTATTCAATACCAAATAAATAAAATTGTTAACCAAATAAAATCAAAAAAAGAGATCACGAATGAAATACATAATAAATTTGACTTATACATGGACAAAATATTTATTGATGTTTTGAACAAAAAACAAATATCAATTCCAAATTTATTTATAGATTTAACAAAAAATTTGAGTGGAGATGAGATGGCTAGGTTTATGTCTGGAAAATCAGACTTCAAGATATGGCTAAAAGTTATAAAAAAATTACCAAAAGTTGTCTTTTTAATTTCGTTAATTAAAGTTAGTTTATATGGCTGATATATTATTCACATTTGAATGGTGGGATTATCTATCAATTTTATTAATTTTGATTATTGGATTACCACACGGTGCACTAGATACTGCTGTTGGGATGTCAGTCGGTATTTATAACAGTAATAAAAGTAAATTTATTTTTTTGTCCTCTTATTTATCAATGTCAATTTTAGTTGTTATTTTTTGGTATTACTTTCCTCAAATTGCCTTATCTCTTTTTTTGTTAATAAGCACTTTTCATTTTGGTTTAGGAGACTCAAAATGGAATAAAAAATTTACATATTATTTAAGTGGATACTTTAATGGTGGAATAATTATTTATGGCTTAAGTTATTGCAATATGTCCGAAGTAAACGCAATATATAAGGTTTTAGTTGGGGTGAATTCAGATGCAGTATGGAGTTTTTTAGAAATTGGATTGTTGATTTGGGTAATTTCATTCCCTCTACATATTTACTTTAATTGGAAAAGTTTTGATAAAAATTACTTTTTAACTTCCTCATTTATTATATTTATAATTTATTTATTGCCCCCCTTACTTGCATTTGCCATTTATTTTTCTCTAATTCATAGTATAAACCACATAAAAAGGGTAATTCCAGCATTACAAAAAAAATTATCAAAATTATCTATTATGAAATTATTTTTTATCTTTACTATTGGTAGTTGGTTAATTGGATTAATTATTCTCTTTTTATTAATTCAAACTAATTCAATAACTGATGCTGCATTGAAATTAACTTTCATAGGTTTGGCAGCTTTAACTTTTCCTCATATGATATTAGTAGACATTTTTTTTAGACCAAAGACACAGTTATAGGAATTTACTTATAGAACCTATTACTAGAAATGAACCTGCAATTTTATTAGATTGAAAGATTTTCAAAGACAAATTTCTATTAATTTTTTTTAATTTAAGACTTTGTAAAAATAAATGTGCTGACATAAATAATAAACCCATAAACCAGCCAATATGAAGTTTTAAATAAATGCCGGCAAATAGAAAAAATATTGTAGAGATAAAATAAGTTATTTTTACAAAGTTAACTAAATATTTCTCCGTTGTAACTGCAGTATTATTTACTCCAAAAAGTTTATCTTCATATCTATCCTG
>QCNN01000046.1 GCA_003213175.1 SAR116 cluster bacterium AG-426-B08
CGAGATATAAAACAAGTTTGGATTCATCTTTATCAGAATTAGCTATAATAACAACTGGAAGAATATGGTCTTCTGAATTCGAATGGGAACATCATGCACCACTTGCTATTAAAGCTGGAATAAAAAAAGAACATGTTGATATAATATCAAAAGCTGAACGACCAATTTTTGAAAATGAAATTGAACAAATAGTCTTTGATTTTTCTGCAGAAGCTAATATTTTAAAAAATGTTGAAGAAAATACTTTTAATTTAGCATTAGAAAAACTTGGAAAAACAAAAGTAATAGATATTGTAGGAATATGTGGATATTATAGTTTAATTTCCATGACCTTAAATGTTTTTAAAGTACCATGTGACACACCTGATTGGCCTATACCAAGAATAACTGACTTTTCTAATATGTTAAAAATAGAATCAAAACAAAATTAAAGAGAAAAAATGATTATAGATGGATTACAATATTGCAATTGGTCTGAAAAAATATTTAAACAATGGAGAATGTCTAATTTAACTGCAGTTCATGTTACAATTGCTTACCATGAGCAATTTCGTGAAACTATTTTAAATTTTGAAAAATGGAATTCCTATTTTGAAAGTTTTTCTAATTTAATACTTCCTGCATACAGTCTTAAAGATATTATTTATGCCAAAGAAAATAATAAAACTGCAGTTATTTTTGGTTTTCAAAACCCCTCCCCAATTGAAGATGATATTAGATTAATAGAGATTTTACATAGGTTGGGCGCAAGATTTATGCAATTAACTTATAATAATCAATCTTTGCTAGCAACTGGTTGTTATGAAGAACAAGATAGTGGTCTAACAAGAATGGGAAAAGAGGTTGTAAAAGAAATGAATAGAGTAGGCATGATTATTGATATGTCACATTCTTCTGAAAAATCAACTTTAGAAGCAATTGAATATTCATCAGTACCGATAACAATCAGTCATGCAAACCCAGAGTTTTGGCATAAAGCAAAAAGAAATAAATCAAATAAAGTTCTCAGAGCATTATCAGAAAATAATGGTATATTAGGTCTTTCTTTATATCCACATCATCTAAAAAATTCATCAAATTGTAGTATTGAAGAATTTACAAATATGATAAAAGATCTTATTGACCTTATTGGTGTTGAGCATATTGGCTTTGGCTCTGACTTGTGTCAAGATCAACCTGATTCAATTGTAGAGTGGATGAGAGTTGGTAGATGGACAAAAAATATAGATTATGGAGAAGGCTCTCCTTCAAATCCAGGATTTCCAAAAATGCCAAGTTGGTTTAAGGATAATGAAGATTGGCATAAAATTTTTGAAAATTTATCTCAATCAGGTTTAACAGATAATCAGATAAAAAAAATACAAGGTGAAAATTGGTACGATTTTTTTAAAAGAACCAATTCTTTTAGGTAACAATTAATATTATTAAACATTAAAAAATGAACCATCTTATTTCAGATTTACCACGTGACTTAATGAAGCTTGATATTCTCGGGTCATTTCATTCAACAAGATTATCTTTTTCAAGGCAATTAATTAACGAAATTTTTAAAAAGCAATGGTTATTTAATATTTTAGATTGGAAAATAAATAGTAAAGGAAAAGGTTTTTCAATAATTACTGTAAATACCCATGAGAATATCTATTCTTTAATTGTTTTTGCTCACTCAATATCTGATGAGGAAAGAAGTGACAGAGTTATCGCTGATAAATGGGATTTAACATTCACTCTATTCAGAGGCGTGCCAAGTAAAAAAGAATTTATTCATTTAAAAAAAAATGTCCCACTTCAAGAGAAGGGCCAGCATTTAAATAAACAAATTACTCTTAGTAGAGCAAATAAATCAATGAGGTTATATAAACATTCACTAAATAACTTAGCTAAAGGTAAACAACCTGATTTTAAACTTGTAAGGGATATTGGATACCTGCTTAGAACTACAGCCGTTTATGGAAATGGAAAGTTTGGTATTAATGATTTTGATATAAAAGCTAAATGTAAGGTTTTAAGAAACCCTTTTTGGGCTGAAATGTTAACTGTTTATATGCTTAAATATTTTTCTATAGAACTAATAAATTTTTTAGCGAAAGCCAAAGGTGGTACTAAAAGCATTAAACTCGATGAGAAAATTTCTCAGTTTATTGGAACTGGAAATGCGACGGGTCTAGGAATGGCACCTTATATAATTAATCATCCAAAGTTAATACATACATGGATTGATAAAAAATACAAATTACTTAAAAAAATTAGTTCAAAAAAAGTTGTTGGTCAAAATCGTATAAAGTTTATTATTGTATCGTTAAAAAAAGCTTATTTACATATATGTCAATGGAAAGTAGAAGATACAATTCAACAAAGAAAAATACTCAAGAGTAGAAAAGAATTATCATCAATAATCAATAATAAGAAAGTCTTATTATTATTAAAAAATGAATTTCCATTGACAAATCTAATGTCTTGTTTAAAAGATTTTTCTCAAGAAACAAAGGAAATACTGTATAGTATTTTCATTGAAGCTTTTCCTGTTATATCTGATAATATTTCAAATGAAATGAGCTGTGATGAAAATGAATTAATTAATTTTAATTATACAATATTAAAGTTAAAGAAAATAATTTTAAAAAATTATTTATGGGCAATAAACAAAAAGAATAAGTATAAAAATATTGATCACTATTTTTGGTATGTATCTGAAACTAAAGAAGAACCAAGATTGGGAATTAAAAATTTAGATAATGGATATGATAAGAGATTACCCTTAGATATTTGCTTACAAGTAAATCAATTATATTTTTTATTAAATAAACATAGTAAAAAATTAAAGATTTCGGATTTCATATTAATTAATCCCGAAATGAAATACATTATCAAAAGAATTTTGATAAATGAAAAGTATAAATATAGTGAAATTCATGAAAGTTTAACTCACAAAAAAATGAAACCAATTGATATTTTAAGATTTAAATTAAGTTTTTTTGGCGCAACAAAGTTTGATCCAAAATCCAATTTGTGGACAAGAATTACTTTGTTTCAAGGAGCGCCATTACCCTATCAAATAATTAAAAAACAAAAAATAGAATGGTTTTTTCCTATATTAGAAAATTATGACTCGAGTATCTCTTAACCAAATTAATTCAGAAATTGTCAAGGCAATTAGAGGTATAAACTTAGAATGGGGACTTGCTTACGAAACAGCTAAAATGTGTGTTTTTTTATCTCAGCATAATATAAAATACAGTAGAGAAATTTGTTATTTATTAAACAAATACAAGGATATAAATTATATACCTAACTTAATATGTAAAGATAAAGAGAGTCTTTTTATTGCTCCATTTTTTGCTATCAGTTTATTAGAGAATATTATTTCAAAAAAATGTCAATGGGAAGGTTACGTTTTTGCCCCTCAATTTTTAATTGCGGCAATTGGTATGTTTGCAAAAGAATTTAATATTAAATTTTCAATAAAAAATAAAAAAAATATTCTTATCGCTAAATCAAATAACTCAAAAGTGTGTGTGTTAAAGAGAAACTTAAATTCAGATTATTACTTTATAAGTCAAGAAAAGTTAGGTATACAGCCAAATAATTTGTCACTATTGAAAAAGGTTAATGAATACAAAATTGATGACGATGATTGGGGTACAATACTTTCTTTTGGAAAAAATAGTTTTGTTAAAGATAGCATTTCTTCAAAGGAAAAAGGTGCAGGTTATTAATTAACAAAGTTCATTAATTTTATTATAAAGTTCTTTGTTAACATTTCTTATAACATTTGTTTGATTTCGAATTTTATGCCGGCGTTCACCAGGGAGTCTAACACCATCTAAGGTTTTTATTTTTGAAAAAAAATTTTCACAATGATTGTTCCAATTATTATCTGCAATTATATCAGGGTTCATTGCTAATAAAAACTCACCTCCCTTTGGCGGGCCACCATCATTATTATCTGATAATTCTGCCTCATATGAAAAATAATCCCCAGTCAATCCTGCTGCAAAAAGTTCAACCATTAATGAAATAGCAGAACCTTTATAACCACCAAATGGTAATAAAACCCCTTTTAATATTTCTTTTGGATCCTTTGTTATATTACCTTTAGAATCAAGACCAACACCCTCTGGAAGTTCATGCCCATCTCTGGCGGCTAACATTACCTCTCCCTTAGCCATGGTAGCTGTAGCCATATCAAATACTACTGGATCATGATTATCTCTAGGCCAAGCCATTGATATAGGGTTTGTTCCAAAAAAAGGTTCTTTGGAACCAGCCGGTGCAACAGATGGTTTATATGCTGTACAAGCAATACCTACTAACCCGTTTTTAGCCAAAAATTCTGTTTCAGGCCATAATGCAGCAAAATGATAACAATTTTTAATAGACAGTGTGGAAATCCCATTATTTTTTGCTGAATTTACTAATGCTGGTAAACTTTTTTCTAAAGCTAAAGGTGCAAATCCGTTATCTGCATCACACTCTAAAATTATATTTGTTTTGTTCTTAACCACAGGGTTTGATTTACCATTAACTTTTTTTGATACCAGTGAAGCTATGTAACCTGGTATTCTGAATAATCCGTGTGATGAAGCACCATCTCTTTCAGCAGCAGTTATTGTTGATGCCAAAGCATTAGAATTATTGATATCACAACCATTATTTGAAAAAACTCTTATTACTAATGATTTAATTTCTTCTAGCGAGAGTTCAATTGATTTATTATTATCATTTACCATTTTACAACTTTCAAAGCTTGTTATACCCTAAATAAAATTGTAGAAGTTAATAATTTGATTGTACAGCCTTTGTAAAATTAATTACATTTAACAGTTTTTTTTCGATTGATTCTGAAAAAGATATAGGGCAAAGAACTTCCAACTTATTTATGTTTAAATTGTTAACAAATAAACATCTTATACCATAAAAAGAAGTGCTTATTACAGATTTTTCTGAGAGCTTATTATAATCAATATTGATCATTTTTTCTAACAACATTTTTTTTAAACTCCCTTCAATAAAAAAACTAGTCCAACCTCCAGATTGATCAGTTATTGAAGCAAGTGAATAAAAGCAGTTAAAACTTTTTTCAATTTTATTTTTCAGATTAAAATCAGAACAAACAAAGTAAGAATTATCTCTTATCCATAACACGGTGATTTTATCTAATGTCGAGTATTCAGAAACGTTAGGTAAATTAAGATTAAATTGTTTTTTAAAATTATTTTTAAATTTTGTTGACTGACCATTGTGTATTGAAAATGAATAAATTAATTTAATTTTTTTTTTAATAAAAGTTATATCTTTT
>QCNN01000047.1 GCA_003213175.1 SAR116 cluster bacterium AG-426-B08
ATTACTTCATCAGTATTTTTACTTCCTAGTATTGATAGGCCAACCGGCCCATTCTTCATCATCAATTTAGGTATAGATACTTGTGGTCTTGATGATAAACCCGAAATTGAAGTCATCATCATTATTTTTTTTCTTACTTCTAGTGATTTTTTTTGCGACATGCTTAATTTAGGCGCGGAGAATGGGGTGGTTGGAAAAATAGCAAACATTTCAGAGGTCAAATTTTCATTCAAGTTTGCAACCAACTTATTTTTAAACTCAATTGCTTTTAAATACTCCTTTTCTGAAATTTTATTTGCCATTTCTAAACGAGAGTTAATTTCGGGAGATATTTTAGGGTTATTTTTTAAAATCCATGGAATTACATTTTTTTGAACCTCATAACCTTGTATAATTCTAAATTTATCCGAAACAAGTTCTTTTTTAAAATGAGTTATATTAATTTTTTTAATATTACCAAATTTGTACTTACAATATTCATCAAATTTTGATTTAACTTCTTCTGTAGTTAGATCTAGCAAATCTTGAGCTATTACAATTTTTTCAATAGGTCTTTCTTCGATTTTTTCTAAAAAAACTGTTCCTAATAATTTAAAAGTATTTATGTCTTTAGAAAACCAGCCAATAGTATCTAAACTTGGAGCCATTGGATAGACATTATCTGTATTAATTCTTCCATGTGTAGGTCTTATTCCAAATAAACCACAAAATGAGGCTGGTACTCTAACAGAACCGCCAGTGTCACTTCCTATTGAAAAATGAATATTTTTTTGAGTTAAACCCGCAGCAGAACCTGAACTAGAACCTCCTGGAACACAACCTGGTGCAGATTGATTTGATGGTGTGCCATAATGTTTGTTTTCACCAATAATAGAATAAAAAAATTCGTCACATATTGAAATTCCTTCTAATATAGCGCCTTGATCTAAAATTTGTTTTAAAAATGGAGCAAAATCTTTAGCGGGTGTACATTTTTTGTAGAAGTCTGGATTACCACAAGAACATTTTAGACCTCTGACATCGCACATATCTTTTAATAAAAATGTCTTTCCATTCAGAATACCTTTGTTCGTTAAACGAATAGTTTTCTTAGGAGAATGTGGCATCAAAAAATTCATTTGTTTTGTAACCTAGATTAATTATTATTAATATTATTTTGTTAAAATATTATGAGCAATATAAATTTATATAATTATATAGAAAGCATTAGTAATTTTCCAAAAAAGGGTATTTTATTTAGAGATATTAGTCCTTTGCTTGCTAATTTTGAGGCGATTTCTGAACTTAGAAATATTTTTTTAGATGAAGCTTTGAAATATAAAATTGATTATGTGGCGGGAATAGATGCTAGAGGTTTCTTATTTTCAACTTTATTAAGTCAAGATTTAAAAGTTGGTTCAATTTTGATCAGAAAACCAGATAAACTTCCTGGCGAGCTGTACACTCGCGCTTATAAATTAGAATATGGTGAATCCAACTTATCAATTAAAAAATCTTTAGATATTAGGAATAAAAATATAATTTTAATAGATGATTTATTAGCTACTGGAGGCACATTAAAATGTGCAGAAGATTTAATAAATGATAATGGTGGCAATGTAACTCTATCAATGGTTGTCATAGAATTAGTTTCACTTAAGGGAAGACATAAACTCTCTTCTAATTTTTATTCAGTTTTAAAGTATGATTAAAAAGAGTGATACAGTTATCCTTGTTGCAATTCCAAAAGAGCTGCCAAAATTATTATTGCCAGATTGGAATATTATTTATACTGGCGTTGGTAAAATAAATGCTTCTTTTGCTATTTCAAAAGCTTATTTTGAGTTTAAACCTAAAATATTTATAAACTATGGTACTGCTGGCGCTTTGAATCATTCTCTATCTGGTTTATTGGAGGTATCAAAGTTTGAGCAAAGAGATATGGAAGTTTCGGCATTAGGTTTTAAAATTGGAGAAACTCCTTTTGAAAAATTATCTACAATATCTAATTCAGAAAAAGGTTTTTCATGTAGTACGGGAGATAATTTTGTAACCAAAGTTCCAAAAATTAAAACTGATTTAGTCGATATGGAGTCATATGCATATGCCAAATTCTGTAATTTATACAATATTAAATTTTACTGTTATAAGTATGTTTCTGATAATGCCGATGAAAATGCTTCAATCGATTGGAATAAAACTATCAAAAATGGTGCAAAAGAATTTGCTAATTTTCTTTTAAATTTTAATTAGAAGATGACGATAATGCCATCTTCTAATTTTTTTTTAAGAAAAAGAATTTTGAGCAACTGTCATACCTACTAACATTGGTATAGATAGTAATGTATTAGTTCTTGAAAACAGCATAGCAGTTTTTGCAGATTTTGCTTTGGTTTCAGCATCAACTTCCACTATACCTAAAGCTCTTTTTTGATTAGGCCAAATTACAGCCCAGACATTAATAAACATTATTATACCTAACCACATGCCGATGCCAATTGGCCAAAATTCATTAGAAAATCTCAATGCCTCGAACAAGTAGCCATTAATATATGCTAATTTTAATCCGGTTATGATGGTTATAACTGCACCCCATCTAAACCAAAATAGTGCACTTGGTGCAATAAATTTACTAATAGCTGGCTTTTGATCATCTGGTATTCTGCTCATATTAGGTATTTGAACAAAATTAAAATAATATAATATACCTACCCACATTATAGCTGATAAAACATGTAACCATCTTAATAGCCACATACTAAAGGCGGTTTTATCAAAGGAATTTCCAGATAAAGCTATTATAAATAAAACGGCTAATACAAAAGAAATGATGATTGTAAACTTTAAATTATTTAGTATATAAGTCATTTAATTTAAACATATGAATTGTAATAATTATAATTTTGCTGCTACATATTCCCAGTTTACTAAATTATCCAAGAAATTTGTTAAATAAGCTGGTCTTTTGTTTCTAAAGTCAATGTAGTAAGAATGTTCCCAAACATCACATCCCAACAAAGCTGTTTGATCAAAGCAGATTGGATTAACTCCATTTTCTGTTTTAGTAATCTTTAGCGAACCATCCGTATCTTTTACTAGCCAACACCAACCTGATCCAAATTGAGTTGCGCCAGCATCTGCAAACTTATTTTTAAAATCTTCAATACTACCAAATTGATCTGTCAAAGCGTTTTCTAATTCACTTGGCATTGTGCTATTGTTAGGACCCATCATATTCCAAAATTCTTTATGGTTCCAATGTTGAGAAACATTATTAAATATTCCATTTTGAGCTATTTGTGATTTGTCATAAGTACCTTTTATTATTTCTTCTAGTGATTTATTTTCCCACTCTGTTCCTGATAAAAGTTTGTTGCCATTATCCACATAGGCTTTGTGATGAATATCATGATGAAATTCAAGTGTTTCTTTGCTCATACCTTTATCTGATAGAGCATCATGAGAATAGGGTAGATCGGGTAATTCTAAAGTCATTTTTTTCTCCATACGTTTTTAATGTCTTGATGCATGTATATCATATATAGTCTTAAATATATATTGCAAAAATTATTTTTATAATCTTAAAGCTTTGAATAATAATTTATAAATTAATTGATATTATAAGTATTTCAATTTAAAAATTATAATTGAAAATTTACGGAGATTTTATGAAACAAAGGGTTGTTAAGCTTACTGATTTTGGTGGCTCTGAAAACATGGTTATTTTTGAAGCAGATATTCCAGAACCTAAAGTAGATCAAATTATTGTTAAAAATAATGCTATTGGTCTAAATTACTTAGATACTTATTTCAGAACAGGTTTATATCCATGGCCAAATGAAGATGATTTAAAAATACCTGGGTCAGAGGGTGTGGGAAATGTTTATGCAGTAGGTTCCAATGTGAAGGATTTTAGAGAAGGGGATAGGGTGTCTTATGTTACACCCGTTGGTGCATATGCTGAGTATGCAGTGGTAAATGCTTTACATGCCGTTAAAATAAATGTTGATGTAAAAGACCATGATGTTGTCGCTAGTACCCTTAAAGGGTTAACAACACATTATCTTTTACATTTAACAATTAAGTTAAATAACAATATGACTGCTTTAGTTCATGCTGCCGCAGGTGGAGTGGGACAACTCATGGGACAATGGGGTTCAGAAATTGGGGCTACAATGATTGGTACAGCAGGTGGTCCTGATAAAGTTGATGCAGCAAAAAAAGCTGGTTATCATCATGTGATTGATTATAAAAGTGAGGACTTTGTAAAAGAGGTTATGAAAATAACAAATAATAAAAAATGTGATGTAGTTTATGATAGTGTAGCAAAAGATGTTTTCCCTGGCTCAATGGACTGTTTAAAACCTAGAGGGTTGTGGGTTCTTTTTGGACAAGCATCTGGACCTATAACTGATTTTAATTTAGCTTCATTGTCAGCAAAAGGATCACTTTTTGTAACAAGACCAACTTTATTCACATATATTGCAAATAGAGAAGAATATAATGATGCTTCTCATCAATTATATAGTCGAATTGCAGATGGAAGATTAAATATAGCTATTCACAAAACAATGCCTTTAGAAGAAGTTGTTGCAGCTCACAATGAACTGGAAGGAAGACAAACAAAAGGCGCAATAGTCTTTACTCTATAATTTTAAGGAGAAAAAATGATTGATTTATACACATGGCACACGCCAAATGGACGTAAAATTTCAATAATGTTAGAGGAAATAGGGTTGGATTATAATATTTATCCAATAAACATTGCCAAGGATGAGCAGTTTCAAGACCATTTTTTAAAAATTTCACCAAATAATAGAATACCCGCCATCGTTGATAAAAATAATGATAATTATGCTCTATTTGAATCTGGTGCAATTTTAATGTATTTAGCTGAAAAATCTGGAAAATTACTTAATTTCGATAATAAAGATGAATATTATAGAACAATTGAGTGGTTAATGTGGCAAATGGGTGGTGTTGGACCAATGTTTGGTCAAGTTCATCACTTTGTAAAATATAATAAAGGAAAGTCAGAATATTCTGAACAGAGATATTCCAAGGAAGCTAAAAGATTATATGGTGTTATGAATAAAAAACTAGGAAACCATCAATTTGTTGCAGGAAAATC
>QCNN01000048.1 GCA_003213175.1 SAR116 cluster bacterium AG-426-B08
AATTTTCTAGATTCTTTGTCTTCTTTAATAAACGTTTTCAAATTTTTGTTTTCAGTTAGAACTGATTTCTCAATTTTTTCGAATAAACATGTTCCGTTATAATCAAACAAAAGTTTTTTTGTTTGAAAGGGTTTTTTTCTATAGCTTGCTTCTACATTTAATCTACCTTGACCGATTTTGAATTTGTTTGCGTAATATCTGTATATAATTTTTAAATCATCAATATAGTGAACCCATTCAAGTTTTTTTCCATAATGTAAACCATTATATTTGAGTTCTCCAAATAGGTTTGCACTGGAAAGTTTAACATCTCTTCCAATAAACTCATGAGACTGTTGTATATTGACCAAATCTAACAACTTGGATTTATATTTATTTTTTAATTTTTTAAATTCGTTAATTTCACAATTTAATTTAAAGCCTATGGCATAAGTTAAATTTGGAAATAAACTCAAACCCAATACAATTAAAATCAACAATGTTCTAAAAAATGACATGATGATATAATAATATACTTTTATATAAATGTTAAATAGATGAATAAAAACGATTATGAACTCTTTTGATGAACTCTGCAAAAAACTATTCTATCAATATGTCTAAACTAGCGAATTGGATTTTATTTAAATGTTAATTCTTTGTATTTTTTTACCACCTATCGCTGCAGGAATAGCAGGTGGTTTTTCTTCATTCTTAACTAACCTTGTTCTTACTTGTATTGGTTGGCTTCCCGGAATTGTTCATGCTTATATGGTTACAAAAAATGCAAGAGTAGAAGAAAAGAATGAAGAGTTAGTCAATACAATAAAACAAGATGAGAGTAGTAATAATGTAAAACAAAAGTCTGTCTTTAATAATTTTCTTGGAGGATTTGCTTTTGCGATAATTATTTACGCAATATATTATTTAAATAAATCATAATTAAGTGTTTTATTTCCTGAACAATATGGGCACCCTGAAGGATGAAGTTTCCTAGTTCTATTTTTTACTATTGATTTATGACTGTGTCCACGAGGACACAACCACCAAACTTTTTTTTCACTGCCATTTGTAATATCACGAGGAGTTAAATTTCCATTCTTTGAAGGATGCCATTCTTTAGCAACTTCTGGAGATTTTGATAACAAATCGTTATCATCACCTACTTTTATTCCTGCACAATAAGGGCATCCATAACCAGAAGTTCTTGAATTTACTTTAGAAAAATATTCATGACCATTTTTACATTTCCACCACACTTTTTTGCTACTTCCATATGTTACTTTATGAGGTAGTAAGTCTTTATTCTTACTTGGATGCCATTCTTTAGCTATTAAAGGAAAAAGTTTTTTTAAGTTATTTTCTTCACTTACCCTTCTTCCTGAGCAATAAGGACATCCACTATTATTTCTTGTTCTGTTAGATATAGAAGATTGATAACTATGCTTTTTATTACATAACCACCAAATCTTATTTGAACTTCCAAAAGAAAAATTTTCAGGTCTTAAAGGATAGTTTTTTTCATAATCCCATTCATTAGCTATTGAAGGATGAGAAGTGGGCAAGGAATCTTCTGGAAAGGGAGAAGGAAAATAACTTCTGTATGTTTTGAAGATAGCTTCATTTACAAATGATGTATGTTTAAGATAGCTATTTATTTTTTTCTTTATTTTGTCATCTGAAAATAGAGCAATTTTATTAATAATCTTATCTAAATCTTTTTTTTTTACTGAACCTGCTCTGACAATAATATCGTTTTCTGATAATGACTTTAGTGGTAATTCTCTGACTCTAATAAGATGTATTTTTTGAGACAATAAGTATTCATTTTTATTTGCATCTACATTTTCTTTATCTCTATGCCAATAATTACCATCATACTCAATACCCAAATTAATACTTGGTAAGAAAACATCAACCTCTCTTCCATTAATTTTATGTCTACTTTTGACATCATCAAAAATATATTTTAATTCAGTAAGAATTCTAATCTCTTGTTCAGAAGAGTGTTTTGCACAATTCGGACAGTTTTGATTTTGTCCTGTTCTATTTTTAATAGCTTGATAAAAACTATGACCCTTTGAGCATAGCCACCAAATTTTCTTTTTACTTCCATAAGTAAAATCTTTGGGTAATAATTTTTCATTCTTACTTGGATGCCACTCTTTAACTAAATGTGGATAATCTGAAAGATATTTTTTCATTTGATAAATTTATCATCTTATCAATTAGCTGTGAATATAATTTGAAAAATGTTCCGGCATTAAATACACGGAAATTTTTATTAGTACGGATATATACTTATTATAAAAGACATATAAATGTATCATTTAAGTGAAGCATTTAAATGTACATTAAATTATTAAATTAAAAATATATTAAAATTCCTTTTTTATAACATTTAAATAATATTTCTAATTATATAACAGTTAAATGAAATATTTTATTATTGTTATACAATATAGTAGTATACATATGTACTAAATAATCATTGATTTTTTAGTATTTTTGTAGTATACTTTATCTACTCCAAAATGACAGTATTTAATTGTGTAAAACTAATGTATGCATTGGTTTTAAACTTGATATAGAGGTATGAATTGAGTGATATAAAACCTAAATATTTTGAACATCCTGATTTTTTGATTAGGCATCTAGAGTGGTCTGCTTTGCTTTGCATTGTGTATAAAAAAGATATGAGAAAAATAGAAGAAGCAATGCCTAATTATAATCAGAGACCTTATTATTGGCAAGATTACTTCACAGATAAAGCAAAAGAAAAACATCATCAATTAAGAATTAAGCTGCACACTAAAGAAATTTTAACAATGGAAGAGTTTTATAAGGCATTAGATAAATTTCTTAAACCCAAACCATTAGGAAAAGCACTTAAGGATAAAAAGAAAAGAACTGCTCAATCAACTTATCAGCAAGAAAGATTAGGTAATGCTTTTATAGATAATAAAGTACTTTTATCTCAAGCAAAACAATCTGCTTTTCAACTTGCAGAGGATAATGCTGATAAAGATATGATAACTGCAAGAGCTAATGAGTTGATTAAAGAATACTCAAATGATTCATTGTCTAGAGAGCAACAAAATACACTTATCAACTATATTGAAGCTCAAGTGAACAAACATTTAAAGTTAGATAAAGTTGAAGCATCTATTATAGATGAGGACAATAAGAATATCTATTTTATGTGGGGTAAGATTAAAAGAAGATACGTTAAAGGAGATACGTTTGTATGGACTAATGATGTTGCAACTAAAGCAGCTCATTGTTCTAAAAGTGAAGTAGGGAAAATCATGAATAAATTAGAAAAGCTAGGAGCCATTACGTGCATTCAAAAAGGAAAACGAGGTAGCTTTTCAAGACGAGCTAATTTGTATCGCAGAGAGATATAAACTTGTTTACTTCTGTATGTTCAGACCATTTATGCACGTCTAATGGACGTGAATGTTCATAATCATTTTTATTCATCTATTTAACATTTATATAAAAGTATATTAGTATAAGAGTATGCCATTTTTAAGAACATTGCTGATGTTTGTTTTAGTTTTTTTTCAAACTAATAACCTTAATGCTAAAGTAGTATTTGTTGATAAATTTAGCTTTTGGAATATTTATAAATCTAATGAAACGTGTTTTATTGCATCACGGCCAAAAGAAAAAGCATTGTCAAATATTATAAGGTTTTTCTTTATTACAAATACTTCTAAAGCATCTAACGAGATTAGTTTAGCATTTTGGGAAAGGTTTAATCCTTCCAAGATAATTAGTAATATTAACAAACAAAAATATAAATTTTTTCGTGTTAAAGATAGAGCTTGGCTTGAAAGTCCTAATAAAGACCAATCTTTTTTATTAGAAATATTAAACTTAAAACAAATTTACATTAGTGTAACTGAAAACAATGTTAATTATGAACATCAATTTCCAACAGATGGATTAAAAGAAGCCTTAAGGAAAATGAATAAAGTTTGTAAATATAAAATAAATACTAAAATTGTAAATGCGTTAGAAAAAAATAAGAATTATGTAACACAAAATACTAATGAAAAATCTATTGTTTCAAAAAGAGATATTAATAAGTTTGAAAAAGAAAAAGAAAAGAGAATAACACTCCAAAGAAAAGCTGAAGAAGAAGAACGTAAACGCAAAGCTCTAGAAAAAGAAATAGCAGAACTAAAGAAAAAGAATAAAGAACTACAACAACCTAAGAAACAACAAAAAGCTAAACCTAAAAGTGGTTCAGGCTCTGGGTTTTTTATATCTAAATTAGGACACATCATTACTAATCAACACGTTGTAAATAAGTGTAAGAAAATAACGATTGGTGACCATATAGATAAACAAGTACCTGCAAAGTTACTTGAAGCAGATAGTGTCAATGACCTTGCTCTATTAAGAACAACGAATATCAAAATGGCATCAACAGAAACACAATCATTGATACGTAAGTTAAGCATTCAAATCGTTCCATTAGCATCAGGTGGTCTAATGAGAAAGAGTGATGTTAAAGGTGGAGAAGATGTCATTGTTGCAGGTTTCCCTTATGGCGTGATGTTTAGTAAAACAATTAAAGTAACTAAAGGTATAGTCAGTTCCACGAGGGGTGCTGGAGATGACTCTGGACAGTTTCAGATAGATGCAGCAGTACAACCGGGCAATAGTGGAGGTCCAATATATGACCGATATGGAAACATTGTAGGTGTTGTTGTAGCACAGTTAAATAAGTTTAAGATGGCTAAGTCTATTGGTTCATTACCTGAGAATGTTAACTTTGGTATTAAGGCATCAACAGTAAGTCAGTTCCTTAATACAAGTGGTGTTATTACAAATTGGGCTAAAAGAACTAAACCTGTAAGCAATGAGAAGTTGTTTGAAATAGCTTCCAAACAAACGGTCATGGTTGTGTGTCATCGTTAGTGACTCATACAGACTCACTGAGAC
>QCNN01000049.1 GCA_003213175.1 SAR116 cluster bacterium AG-426-B08
CTAGCAGGTAGAAGATGAAATTTTCAATAGTTAAATCAGATTTTTTAAGACCACTTAGCCATATTTATTCAGTTGTTGAAAAAAGAAATACTATTCCTATTTTATCGAATGTCGTTATAGAATCTTTAGAAAACAAAATAGCTTTCACAGCCACTGACATGGAAATTGATATTGTGGAAGAAATTAATGCTAATGTTATAAATCCAGGTAAGATAACTGTTCCGGCCCACACTTTATATGATATTGTTAGAAAGCTCACAGATAACTCAGAAATAATTATGTCTCTAGAACAAAATAATCTTATTTTGTCTTGTAATAAGTCACAATTTACTCTGCCAACTTTACCTTTCGATGATTATCCAGTTATGACTAAAATTATAGAAGGTAAAAGTTTTTATATTAGTTCTTTAGATTTACAAAATTTAATAGATAACACTAAATTTGCAATTTCGTTGGAAGAAACCAGATATTATCTAAATGGAATTTTTTTGCATGAAAAAATAAAAAATCATAATAAAAAAAACATTGATTATGATGCTGAGTCAATAAAAGTTTTAAAAGGTCTGGATGCTGTAAGAAAAAGACCGGGTATGTATATAGGAGATACTGACGATGGCTCAGGTCTTCATCATATGGTTTATGAAGTTTTGGATAATTCTATAGATGAGGCATTAGCAGGCTATTGTGACACAATAGATGTTACATTGCTCAATGATGGTTCAATTAAAATAGCTGATAATGGAAGAGGGATACCAGTAGATTTGCATCCAGAGGAAGGTATTTCTGCTGCAGAAGTTATCATGACTCAACTTCATGCAGGAGGAAAATTTGATAATAACTCTTACAAGGTCTCAGGGGGTCTTCATGGAGTAGGGATTTCAGTAGTTAATGCCTTATCTGATTATTTGTTACTCACTATTTGCAGGGATCAAAAAAAATATTTTGTCAAATTTATTAATGGAACATCTTTAGAGCCACTAAAAAAAGTGGATAATGTAAATGAGAAGACAGGAACAGAAATAATTTTTAAGCCAAGTGATAGAACGTTTTCTTCCACTAAATTTGATTTTCAAATTTTAGAACATAGAATTCGAGAATTAGCATTTTTAAACAGTGGTGTAAAAATTAATTTAGCTGATGATAGATCAGAAAAAAAACATGAGGTTAAGTTTCACTTTGAAGGTGGTCTTAAAGAGTATGTAAGTTATCTGAATCGTTCAAGAGCAAGTATTCATGATACAATTATAACTAAGCATGAAAAAAATGGTGTCACACTAGAAATGGCTATGGAGTGGACTGATGTATTTCATGAAACAACTTTATGTTTTACAAATAATATACCTCAAAAAGATGGAGGAACTCATTTAGCAGGATTTAGAGCAGCTTTGACAAGGGTAATTAACAATTATTCATCGAATTTTGGTTATGCAAAAAAAGAAAAGATACAGATAACTGGTGATGATTGTAGAGAAGGTTTGACTTCAATCATATCTCTGAAATTACCAGACCCTAAGTTCTCAAGTCAAACAAAGGATAAATTGGTTTCAAGTGAAGTTAGACCTGTTGTTGAACAATATGTAAATGAAGCGTTATCACAATGGTTTGAAGAAAACCCAAATGAAGCTAAAAAAATTATTTCAAAGGTATATGATGCTGCCAGTGCAAGAGAAGCAGCAAGGAAAGCTAGAGAACTTACACGAAGAAAAGGGGTCTTAGACATAACAAGTCTTCCAGGTAAACTTGCTGATTGCCAGGAAAAAGATCCATCTAAGTCCGAAATATTTTTAGTAGAGGGAGACTCTGCGGGAGGTTCTGCAAAACAAGGCAGAGATAGAAGTAATCAAGCAATTTTACCTTTAAGAGGAAAAATATTAAATGTTGAAAGAGCAAGAATTGATAAAATGTTGTCTTCTGCAGAAATAGGTACATTGATTACTGCCATCGGAGCTGGTGTAGGTAACTCAGAAATGGATATTTTAAAAGCAAGATATCATAAAATTATAATTATGACAGATGCAGATGTAGATGGAAGTCATATTAGAACTTTACTACTTACATTCTTTTTTCGACACATGAGACCCTTAGTAGATGCAGGTTACTTATATATAGCACAGCCTCCTCTGTTCAAAGTAAAGATAGGTAAGTCAGAAGTTTATCTGAAAGATCAAAAAGATTTAGATAATTTTTTAATAGAAAATGGTATCAAAAATACATCTCTAGTAATTTCTGAAAATGAGATAGTTATAGAAAAAGACTTGAAAAGTATTGTTGATAAATCAACTTTAATAAAAAGACTTATTTTGTCTTTAACAAACAAAATAGGTAATTTAGAATTAATTCCTCATCTTGTTATTCTGGGTTGTTATAATGATGATTTCTTTTACAAGATAGAAAATATTGAAAGAATGAAACATTACTTCAAAGAGAAATTGTCTTTTGAAGGAGAAATTTGGGGTTTTAATTTAGATGAGGAAAAACAAGAACTTACTATAACAAAAAAATTTAGAGATATATTAGATAGTTTTAAATTTTCTTCTAATCAGTTTAAAAACAATGAATGTGATGAATTAGAAAAGATGAAAAAGGATCTAGAATTATTTTTAAATTTTCAACCAAAATTAATTATTGATGATAAGGAAATTATGTTGAAGTCTCATATAGATTTTGTAGATAAAATTATAGAGAAAGGTAAAAAGGGAGCTCAAGTAAGTAGATATAAGGGTTTGGGTGAGATGAACCCTGATCAATTATGGGAAACAACACTAGATCCAAATTGTAGACATTTAGTACAAATAAAAGTTGAACATGAAGTGGATGCTGAGGATACTTTTACAACTTTAATGGGAGAAATAGTAGAACATAGACGAAATTTCATTCAAGAAAATGCATTAAGTGTAGTAAATCTAGATATTTAATTTTTTGATTTGTTATCAATTCTGAGTATTTGTGTAGCAATAATCTCAGAAGTTAGTGAGCTTAGAGTCCAACCCAAGTGACCATGACCAGTATTATAAAAAACACCTGAAAGTTTTCCTTTACCAATTTTAGGCATCATACTAGGAGTCATAGGTCTTAATCCTGCCCATGGAATTACGTATTCTGTTGAGACACACGGAAACAACTTATTACACCAATTAATTAGTGGAGTAATTCTGTCATTTCTTATATCTTTATTGTATCCATTGAATTCTGCGGTACCTGCTACCCTAAATCTAAATTGTCCGAGTCTACTCGATACAATTTTAGCTTCATCATCTAACAAAGATACTTTTGGAGCAGAAATTTGACTTAATTTATCATTAAGCATAACAGTTATTGAATAACCTTTAACTGGATAGATATTTATTTTATCTCCAAGCATATTTGCGAATTTTTTACTATCTACACCAGCGCAAATAACAATATAATCATACACTTCAAATTGATTAAAATTATTTAAATTAAAATTGACTTTGATTTTGTCTCTGATATGAAAAATTCTTTTGACATCTGCATTATATAGAAATTTAACACCTTTTCTCTTACAAACTTCTGCTAATTGTTTTGTAAATAAATGAATGTCACCTGTCATATCACTTTTAGTATAGAAACCTCCAAATATATTGCTTATGTCAATAGTTGGTTCAATTTTTCTTATTTCATTATTTGTTACAGGATATCTATCTAATCCAGCTTCTTTAAGCCACTTATTAATTTTTAAACCATGTTCAAAAATATCTTTTGTTGTAGATAAATGAAGAATTCCTTTTTCTTCAAGATCTATTTTTATTCTTTCATTTTTTAATATTTTTTTAAACTCTTTTCTACTATCTATTGCCATTTTGGTAGTTTCAATAGTATGTTTTTTATGATTTGATATATTAGATAAAAAACCTAAAACCCAAGTTAATTTATGTAATGATGGTTTAAGATTAAATAATAAGGGAGCATCGTTTTTAAAAATCCACTTAATACCTTGTAAAACTGTTTTCCAGCTAGTCCAAACTTCAGCATTTGATGCAGAAAGTTGTCCACCATTAGCAAAACTTGTTTCCATTGCAGGATATTTGTTCTTCTCAAAAACAGATACATCATAACCCATTTTAATTAATTGATATGCTGTTGTAATTCCAGTTACTCCAGCTCCAATAATAGCGATTTTTTTCATAAATAAAATTTCTCCCACGACAGTAAACTACTGACTACACCCATCTGTCATGGAACCTGAGAGATTGACCATTAAGGCTTACCCCTTCGGTGGGCAGAAATACCGCTCTCCAGATTGTCAACTTTTTATGATCCTTTTGCCTGAGAGTTTCAAGGGTGTTTGCTCCTTCGGCGGTTAAAATAACACTCTCACATAAAAAGAATAAGACATTTTTAGAATAAACAATATTTAGAGTATTTCAATATTTATTTGTTAAATTAATTCTTCAAAAGGACCTTTTTGATCTAACCATTTAGTAAAACCGCCATCTAAGTTTAAGACATTTTTTAGTCCCATTTCTTGAGCGGTTAAAGTACTAAGAGCAGATCTCCAGCCAGAGGCACAATAGAAAATATATTTAACGTTTAGTCCGAAAAAATCTTTATAATAGGGACTTTTGGGATCTAGCCAAAATTCAAGCATACCGCGTGGAACATGTTTTGCATTTGTAATTTTACCTAAATTTTTCAACTCTCTAATGTCTCTAAGGTCAATAAAAATATAGTTTTTATTATTGTGTACGTTTAGAGCGTCATTAACTGAAATATTAGAAATTTTTTTCATAGCTTGTTCAACTAAAAATTTTGACGATTTAATTATATTTTTTGTCATATTATGATAATACTATCATATATTTAAAAATGAATAATTTTGTTATAATTTGATAAAATTTATTCAATAACAAAAAC
>QCNN01000050.1 GCA_003213175.1 SAR116 cluster bacterium AG-426-B08
GAAAACAATACACAAAATATATCCTTATCTATCAATAAAGAGAAATATGAAAATATTAATGTTGAAACCAGGCAAAACCTTGCAGATTTTTTAAGGGAACAAGGGCTAAAGGGTACACATTTAGGATGCGAACAAGGTGCTTGTGGAGCATGTAATGTCTTGTTAGACGGTATTTCTATCAGATCGTGTTTGACTTTAGCTGTCCAGGCGAATGAAAAAGAAGTTACGACTGTTGAAGGCCTGAATTCTTCAGAAATGGAAATTGTTAAAAATTGTTTTGTTGAGAATAACGCTATGCAATGTGGTTTTTGCAGTTCTGGGATGTTAATGACAACATATGAAATTGTTAAGTTAAACAAAAAACTAGATCGTAAAGAAATTAGAGAAATGATATCTGGAAACTATTGTCGTTGTACAGGTTACAATGCCATTGTAGATGCCATAGAAGACTCTATTTCAAAATTGAAAATTGGAGCTTAAAATAGACGATTTAAATCAAAATCCAAAATTGGGTTCATCTGATAGGCCTAACTCTTACATTGGCAGGAGTGTTCCTAGAGAGAGAGCAAAGAAACTTTTAGAGGGAAAGGGTAATTATGTTGATGATATTGCATTACCAAGAATGGTACATTTGAATTTCATAAGGTCTCCTTTTGCTCATGCAAAAATAATATCTATCAATATAAGTAAAGCAAAAAATGTTTCTGGAGTTTATGAAATATTTACAATTAAGGATATTGAAAAAGTATGTACTCCTTGGAATGGGGTTCTTGGGCATTTAGGTGAAATGCGTTCGCCAACTCAATTTCCTCTCGCAAAAGACTTTGTTCGGTGGCAAGGTGAACCTGTAGCTGTCGTGGTAGCTAAAAATAGGGCAATAGCGGAGGATGCATCTGAATTAGTAGAAATAGATTATCAGGAAATAGATGCTCAACTAGATATGGAAACAGCACTTAGTGAAAACACTCAAATAATTCACAAAGAATTAGGAAATAATCTTTTTTGGACAAGAACAGTTGATCAAGGAAATATTAACGATGCTTTTAAAAATGCCTATAAAGTAGTTGAAACAACACTAGATTTTGCAAGGCATACTGGTGTTACTTTAGAGTCTCGGGGCATAATAGCTGACTGGAATTCATCAGAAGAAAAAATGACAGTTTATCATAATGGACAAGCTCCACATATGATGCAATCTATAATTGCTAAACATTTACAAATTTCTGAGGGATTAGTTAGGATAATAAGTTGTGATGTAGGTGGATCATTTGGAATTAAAGTTCATGTTTATCCAGATGAAATGGTTGCTGTGGCAGTTTCCAAAATTATGAATAGGCCTGTAAAATATATTGCAGATAGACTAGAGAGTTATTCAACTGATATTCACTCAAGGTGTCATAAAATTTATGGTAAATTAGGAGTGGATGATAAAGGTAAAATTATTGCATTTGAAGTAGATGATTTATCTGGAATAGGTCCTTATAGCGTTTATCCAAGAACGTCTGCAATAGAAACAAACCAAGTACTAAATTTGTCCGCAGCCTCATATGTTGTTCCAAATTACAAAGCCAAGGGAACTGTCGTTTTTCAAAACAAAACACCTATGTGTCAATATAGGGCCGTCGGTCATCCAATTGCAGTTGCTATAACAGAGGCTTTGGTAGATAAGGCTGCATCAGAATGTAATATTGATAGATTTGAGTTTAGAAAAAACAATTTAATACCAGATAACGCATACCCAACTAAAACACCCTCTGGTGTTCCACTTGAAGATTTGTCGCATCATGCTTGTATAGAAAAATTGAAGAAACTGATGAATATAGATGAATTAGAAAGATATAAAAAAGAATCATTAATAAATGGTAGGTATAAAGGTTTTTCAATAATTAATATGGTTGAAGTTACAAATCCAAGCCCTTTGTTTTATGGGGTTGGTGGTGCTCCAATTTCTTCACAAGATGGAGCATCAATTAGATTAGAAGGTTCTGGAGCAGTGCATGTTTCTTCATCTATTACAGAGCAAGGACAAGGCACTGAGGCAATAATGCAACAAATTGCAGCAGATCAATTAGGTGTAAATATAAATACAGTAAGAGTTAGCTTAGGAGACACAGATACTACTCCATATGGAGGAGGTACATGGGCATCTAGAGGCGCAGGTATAGGTGGTGAGGCTGTTTTAAAGGCATCTAGACAACTAAAAAATAATATTTTAAAAATTGCAGCTGTTATTATGCAAACTAAAGAAAATGACCTAGATGTACGGGATGATAATGTTGTAAGAAAAGATGGCGGAAAAGGAATGTCTTTAAAAGAACTGGCTCAAACTGTTTATTATCGAGGTCATGAATTACCACCAGGTACTAATCCAGAGTTAATTACCACATCCTCTTTCTTAATTGAAGGCATACCTTTTGTATTCACTAATAGTGCTATGGGTTGTTTAGTAGATGTTGATATCGATACAGGGTTGATTAAAATAGAAAAGTTTTGGGCAGTCGAAGATTGTGGAACACAAATAAATCCTAAATTAGTTGAAGAGCAAATTAAAGGTGGTGTTGTTCAGGGAATAGGTGGAGCACTTTATGAAGAGAACATCTATGATGAATATGGAAATCTTGTTAATGGTAACATGGCAGATTATTTAGTTCCAATGGCTTATGAAATGCCAGATATTATCGTTGATCATGTTGTAACTAATTCTGGAAGAAGTATATTAGGTGCAAAAGGAGCTGGTGAGGCGGGAACAGGAGGAGCTCCAGCTGCAATAATGAATGCTGTTAACGATGCCCTAAAAGTCAAAAATGTTGAGGTAACGTCACAACCTATAACACCAGAAAAAATTTTAATTGCATTAGGTAAAATTTAATAAATTCAAATTATTATAATTTATAATTAATTCTATATATTAATTAAATTTAGTTTTTCAGGGTATAAATTAATATCTTGAATACTTACAGCGGTTTCATTTAGTACCTTCATATTGTCAGGCATTTTGATGGAGAGATCTTCTTTAATATAAGAACCCATTTCTCTACTTTTATTTAACAAAAACATACTTTCATTAATTCGCTTTTCTTCCCATCTACTCAGTAGTTCATTTATATTATTTAGATTAGATTTTTTTAGAGCTAATGTTAAATCATAACAATCTAGTGCAGCTTTTGTAACGCCCATTCCAGCATGTGGTCTTGCGGTAAATGCACAATCACCAATTATAATTACATTATCTTTAAACATTCTCTTGCTTTTGAGGTCATAAATTGGCTGAAGAAGTATTTGTTCTGTTTTTACAATTAATTCATTCATAGTATCAGGAAGCTTTTCTTTTCCTTCTTCTATTAATTTCCTAATAAAAATATCTTTAATTTCTTGTGGGGGTATTCCATGTTCATATCGTTTATTTGATTTACCAGTGAGAAGTATATTAATATCATTTTTATTAACTGGTTTGTACCACAGCCAGTTGATGCGTCTATTACCGTTTTTTAACCCGTTTTCACCTGTGCCTGCAACTGGATAAGATAAAAACTGTTGATTTTGAGGTAAAACAAAACAAAAATAATCTGAAATTGCTTTGGATGTTTTTTTGGATAATCTCGACTCCTCAATTAGTCCTCGCCAACCAACATAACCTGCATACTCTGGTTTATTCTTATCAACATATTGTTTTAGGTTAGATCTTATGCCATTAGCTATAATTATGAGATCCGCAGTTATCTTTTTTCCGTTTTTAAAAAATGCTGTTGTGCAATCTTTCTTCCTATCTATTCTTATGCATTCATCGCCTAGAAAGTATTTGTTTTTATTTATTTGTGATAAAAGTATATCGTATAGATACTGCCAGCTGGTAAATACTTGTGGATAATGCTTTTTTGATACAACAATATTTTTGTTATCAAATACCACTCTATCAATACACTTAGTACCCAAAGTTTTAGAAAAACCCGTTGTTATTTCGACTAATTTTGCTAATTCATCATAAGTAGCTATACCAGCTCCTCTCCCAGACAAAGTTGATGGAACCATCTCATGAACCGTGAAGTCCCAGTTAATTTTTTGTAAAAAATTTGCTGCAAAAAGGCCTGACATTGAACCGCCAATAATGGCAGCTTTTTTTCTCATTTATTTTATTGCCATTGGGTTTATTGGTGACCCAACAGCTTTTGTTATTGGGAGTGGGGGAGCGCAAAAGAAAAACTCATAAACCTTGTCTTCATCACAATCTTTGGCTAAATCTCTAAGATAAAAAATTTCTCCCATTGTAATACCAATCATAGGAATTACTACCCAGTGCCAAGGCTGTTGAGCATCTTTTGTTTCATTAGGTCTTACTTCACAACCCCAAGTATCAGTACAAATAGCAGCTATTTCTTTTTCATAAATCCATTCAGCAGTTTCAAAAGCAAGTCCTGGAGCATCACCACCTGCGTAGCCTCCCCATTCACCATCATCCAACCTTTGTTCCATCTGACCAGTTCTAACAATAACAAAGTCGCCTTGTTTAATTTCAACATTCTGTGCTTTGGCACATTCATTTAGATCATTATTTGTTAGGGCCACACCATCTTCGAAATAATCTACTCCTGCCCAACGTGCAACATCCAGTAAAACTCCTCTGCCAGCCATTTCTGCTCGTACTTTTTCTATACCATTTTTTTGGGCTCCATCGCTATCAACTAATTTGGCAGAGTAACCATTCCACATTTTATTATCATAGAAAATATGTGCTAATGCATCCCATTGAGTAGCGCATTGAAGAGGTAGAGAAATCATATCGTCAGCATATTGAAGACCAAAATCATCAAATCTGCCAGCTATAGAATCTGTTCCTGTCGCTAA
>QCNN01000051.1 GCA_003213175.1 SAR116 cluster bacterium AG-426-B08
TTTGTAATCAGTGCTTGGAGGGTAGACCAAATGGTAAAATCTTATGTTATTATCACATTAACTACTATGTTGAATCTCATATTTAACACAAATGTCCATGCTAATGACTTCTCTGAAGGCACCTCTAAAGACATGGCATCGCAATGTTTTAAAAATTATAAAGTTTTAGCCAAACAGTATGGAAGAAACCTAAACTCATCTTATAAATATTATGATGCTGAAAAATTAAGAGGTGCTGAAAAAATTCGTGGTCATGCAGCAAAAATTAGAATTATCATAACTGATAATTATAATGAAAAACATAGTGTTAGTTGTGACTTTAACAATAAAGCTGAAGTAAAATGTTTTACTGACCCTTTTGATTTAGGAAATCCAATAATTAATGGAGAAAAAGCTAAAGTAATTAAATGTTGGAAAACCACTGAAAGATTTTAGTGTATTTTTTTTAACCATTTATTTATTAAATTTAAAGAATATCCTCTACCATAACCCTGCCCTACACTCTTTAAACCCCATGAATTTAATCCCTGATAATTTGATAAATCTAGGTCAAAGTTTAAGCATCTATTATACCAACAGCCTGCTGGTATATCAGCTAAACTAAAATGTCCCCCAACAATAAAGTCATTATTTAACAGATGGTTATCTAATATTTTAAGCAAGGATAAGACTTGAAGTTTAGATTTAGAAACTTTATCACTATCTCTCTTATCTTCAGGTAAAACCATCGTGTTTAATGTAACAATAGCACATGGGGCTGCGAGTGTGAAACTAGCCCAATCCATCCATTGGTAACAAAGAGCAACGTCTTCATAATTGTCTAACTGTAAAAATTTATTTTTGTTAGATAAATATCGAATTATTGCATTGGATTCATAAAGAACAAAACCATTGTCATCAATTACTGGAACTGTGCTATTTGGGTTTAATGACTTGAAGAAGTCATCTTTGGTTCCACCATGTTTTCCGCCATAAAATTTATTTTCATATGTTATACTCGCTTCTTCGCAAAACCATATTACCTTTTGAACATTGCAGGATGATGTCCTGCCAAGTAATTGTAGTGTCATAAAAACCTCTTTATCAATGAGTAATGTAAAAATAAAATCATGTCATAGAATTATACTTTTTTTTAATTGCTTTTGTATATATTAAACTTGATAATTAAAGTTTAATAAATCCAAAAAAAAATAAAAAAAATATGGATTATTTTGATTATATTATTGTTGGAGCAGGTTCTTCAGGAGCTGTTGTAGCATCAAGAATTGTTGAGAAAAAAAAATACTCTGTTCTTTTAATAGAAGCAGGAGATACAAATAATCATCCTTGGTTGAATATTCCAATAGGCGTTGGTAAAATTCTTACTAATCCTAAATTTGTTTGGAATTATAACACTGAACCAGAGCCCGAGCTTTTTGGAAGAAGCATTTATTGGCCTAGAGGAAAAGTTTTAGGAGGGTCAAGTTCAATTAATGGTATGGTCTATGTTAGAGGAGCTCCTCATAGGTATGATCAATGGAGGGATGGTAATAATCCAGGATGGGGATTTGAAGAATTATTACCTTATTTCAAAAAGCTTGAAGATAGACCTGAGAGTGATAATAAAGATAGGGGTAAAGGTGGCCCAATAGGGGTATCTAGTGGTAATTATCAAGATAAATTATCATCATCTTTTTATCAAGCTTGTGTAGATACAGGTGCAGAGCCTAATGATGATTATAACATTAAATTTGAAGGAGTAGGATGGTTACAGTATTCTGTTAAAAATGGTATAAGAAGTTCAACATCCTCATATATAAAATCGATTAGAAAATATAAAAATTTTCAAATTGAAATTAAATCTGAAGTTGAAAAGATAATTTTTGATGGAAACAAAGCTATTGGTGTTCTCTATAAATCTAATAATATTCTAAAAAAAGTAACAGCAAATGCTGAGGTTATTCTGGCTGCAGGGCCAATCAATTCTCCAAAAATTTTAGAGCTATCAGGTATTGGAGATGCTAATTTATTAAAATCATTTGGTATCAAACCAAAATATAACTTACCTGGAGTAGGTGAAAATCTTACAGATCATCTTCAAACGAGGTTCACATATGAAACTAATCTTAAGGTTACTGTAAATGATATTTTGAATAATAAGTTTAGAGGTGCACTGTCATTGCTGCGTTATATATTTAAAAGAGATGGTTTAATGTCAATTGCTTCAGCAACAGTTCAGTCAATAATGAAAAGCGATCCTTCATTAACACATCCAGATTTAAAAGTTCAATTAATGTTAATATCTGGTCAAAATAGATATGCAAGAAATAAAAAAATAGGTCTGGACTCATTTCCTGGTTTTAGTGTGGGTGTTTTTCCAATTTATCCTTCTTCAAGAGGTTCAACACATATAAAAAGTAAAAAGACATCTGACCCACCAGTAATTAAAGCAGGTTACTTGTCAGATGAAAAAGATAGAAATTTAACGGTAAAAGGCCTTCGCCTTGTTAGAAAAATAATGTCGCAATCTTCAATATCTAAATATATTGTTAGAGAAGTTCGTCCTGGTCAAAATATTCAAGATGATAGAGAATTATTAAACTATGCAAGACAAAATGGTCAAACATCGTGGCACGCAATAAGTACTTGTAGAATGGGTAAAAATAAAATGGATGTTGTAAATCATAATTTAGAAGTTTATGGTACTCAAAACTTAAGAGTAATAGATAGCTCTATTATGCCAAATATGCCAACGTCTAACACAAATGTTCCATCAATTGTAATTGGTGAAAAGGGTGCTGATCTAATTTTAGCAAGAGCTGAGAAGTAATTATTATGAAGTTAATATCATCAAAATTAAGGATAGAAATTTAGATACTATTATAAATTAAAAGAAGAAATCTAAATATGAGTTTATTAGGAAATGCAGTTTTAGTTAATTGGGGCGGTATAGTCAAATCAAAAGAAAATGATTATAACGCGTGGCATAGTTATGAACATATGCCAGAAAGAATAGGTATAAATGGCTTTTTAAGGGGATGCAGAGCTATAGGAATTAAAGGTACAGATATTAATCATAAATATTTTATGATGTATGAGGCTAATGAAAAAAAAGTTTTTGAATCAAAGGAATATATCGAAAGATTAAATAATCCAACAATATGGACAAAATCAATTTTATCTAATTATATATCGCCATCTAGAACAATTTGTGACGTATTACAAAGTGACTCAGTTGGCTTTGGAGGGTTTTTAGCTACTATAAGGTTTTTACAAGACAAAATAGAAAAGCAAATTAATTTAGAAAAAATAAAACTTAATGTTAGAGAGGTTTTAGAATTACAAGGGCTAACTGGCTCCCATATTTTGAAGGGGGATAAAAAATTTGGGCAACTAAAAACTCAGGAAAAAAAATATCGCTCAAGCCAAGGGAAAGGTGATCAAATTATTTCATTAGCTATTGTCTTAGAAGGTTTGAATTTTAATTTTTTAAAAAAAGGCATACAGTGTTTAAAAAATAATTTGAATTTAGTTGAAGGAAATTTATTAATAATTAATTTTTATCAATGCCAACACATTATTACTAAAACTGATTTGAATTTTAAATTATAAAGAATAATATGCGCTCTTAGCTCAACTGGATTAGAGTACCAGATTTCGACTCTGGGGGTTGGGGGTTCGAGTCCTCCAGAGCGCACCACTTCATGTGATAACATCGCCCTAAGTACTTGATGTGCAAGTATATTTTGTAATCAGTGCTTGGAGGGTAGACCAAATGGTAGACCATTTTAATTGTTCTTACTTATATAAAAAGCGTGGTGTGTATTATTTCACTAAGCGTGTTCCATGTGATGTAAAATCATATTATAAGAGTGACCGTATAGTCATTTGTCTTAAAACCAAATCAAATGCATCAGCTCTTCGTTCTAGCAAATCACTTTATCAACGGCTTGATGATTATTGGACATCTATCAGATTAACTAATATTAAAGTTCCTGCTCAACATATGTTAGTGAACAAATCACCTGTTAATAGTAATTCTAATGCTCCTTTATTATCAGAGGCTTTATCTACTTATTTGAAGTTAAAGGGAGTTGGTAAAGATAAAACATTTATAAGAGGTGCTAATAGAAATGTAAAATATGTAATTGAGTTATTGGGTGACTTGCCTATTGATTGTTATAATAGCAAAGATGCTTCATCATTCCGAGATTGGTTAATAGATAAAGGTCTTCAAATATCATCAGTTAAAAGAGTATTTTCTTATATTCGCTCAATCATTAATTTATCAATATCTGAAGAGGGGATTAATTGCATTAATGCTTTCAGTAAAACTTATATGCCTGAAAGCAAAACCTTAGATGTTAGAAAGCCTGTTCCTATAAATGTAATAAAACAAATTCAATCATTATGTAAAAAGTATGATGATGATTTAAGATGGTTAATTGCATTATTAAGTGATACCGGGATGAGATTAGGTGAGGGAGTTGGTTTATTAAAATCTGATATTAGAATTGATGATGATATTCCCCATGTAATAGTTAAACCTCATCCATGGAGAAGATTAAAAACTAAAGGAAGTGAGAGATGTATACCACTTGTGAGAGAATCTCTTTGGGCTTGTAAGAGGATTCTAGAGCATAATAATGATAGTATCTTTGCCTTTCCTAGATATACCTCCATCAATCAATGCAATGCAAATTCAGCTAGTGCTGCATTAAACAAATGGTTAAAGGAGCAACTGATAGAAGGCTATGTAATCCATAGTTTAAGACATAGTTTTAGAGATAGATTGAGAG
>QCNN01000053.1 GCA_003213175.1 SAR116 cluster bacterium AG-426-B08
GTTAAGTTCTGCATTGTCATTGGTATATATATGGAAATTAATAGAAGGATTGTGGTATGACGTTGACAAAAATAATAAAGTAAAAATAAAAGAACTTCCAGAAATCTATATACCTTTATTAATTATTACTTTTTTAAATATTTATTTTGGGATAGATGCAGGGCTAATTATAAATAGCAGTTATAATGCTGCTGAAGCACTATTGAATGGTATTAAATAATGTCTAATGAATTTTATATTTACCTATGTATTTTAACACCATTGTTGGCATTCTTTTTAACACCTTTTTTAAATAAGACTCCAAATTTTAGAGATATTTTAGGACCAATTGGGGGTTTAATATCATTTTATTGTTCTATTAAAATAGCTTCATTGTTTTTAGATGGAGAAAAATTAGAATTTGTTTTTTTTCAAATTAGTGAAAGTTTATCAATTTCCTTTAACATTAATGGCTTGGGTGTAATATTTGGATTAGTTGCTTCAGGGCTATGGATTTTAGCCTCAATTTATACAATTGGTTATATGAGAGGTAATAAAGAAAAAAATCAAACTAGGTTTTTTACTTTTTATTCAATAGCTATTTTTGCAGCAATTTGTATTGCTTACTCTGGAAACCTTCTGACATTATTTATATTTTATGAAGTGTTAACTTTCTCTACATACCCTCTGGTGGCACATAAGCAAAATAATGAAGCAAGAAAAGCAGGAAGATTGTACATGGGTATTTTGGTAGGTACATCAATAATCTTTTTGCTACCTGCAATAGTCATAGTGTGGGTTCTTACTGGAAACTTAGATTTTACTGAAGGCGGGTTACTAAAAGGGTATATCTCTATGGAATACGCTCCTTTTTTACTAGCTTTGTTTGCTTTTGGTATAGGTAAAGCGGCTTTGATGCCTTTTCATAAATGGTTACCCGCTGCTATGGTTGCGCCAACCCCTGTTTCAGCTCTGCTTCATGCAGTTGCCGTTGTAAAAGCAGGTGTTTTTTCTATGTTAGTTGTTATAACATATGTTTTTGGTATAGATTTTTTAACTGAAACAAATGCATCAGTATGGTTAATATGGGTATCAAGTATCACTTTGCTTTTATCAAGTTGTATAGCTATATCAAAAGATGACCTAAAAGCTAGATTGGCTTATTCTACAATTAGTCAATTGTCTTACATAGTTTTAGGTGGTGCAATTGCAACAAATATTGCTGTCCAGGGAGCGGCAATGCATATCGTAATGCATGCTGTAGGTAAAATAACTCTTTTTTTTGCTGCAGGAGCAATTTATGTTGCAACGCATTTATCAAAAATATCAGACTTAAATGGTTTAGGTAAATCAATGCCTTTAACTTTTTTAGCTTTCTTCATTGGTTCTTTGTCAATTATTGGTGTTCCTCCCATGGGGGGTTCATGGAGTAAATTTTATTTAATGCTCGGCTCATTAGAAAAACAATATTTATTTATTATTGCTGTTCTTTGTATATCTACATTGCTAAATGTTTATTATTTGTTGGAGGTTCCTGCTAAAGCTTTTTTTCTTGAGAAAAAAAGTAATGTTCAAGTCACTAAACATCCATTAACAACTTATCCAACCTTGTTTGCGGCATTAGTTACCATTATGCTTTTTATATATATTGAACCATTAAAAGAAATAACAAGTCTAATTGTAGGAATTGGAAAATGACTATTAAATTAATTAAAAATTTTGGTAAAATAAATTCTATAGTTTTACTAATATGTGTAATTCTTCTAATTCTTGAGTTTGCAGGTCATAGACATGGAGAATTTAAAATTGAAGAATTTTTATTTTTCCCAGCTCTTTTTGGTTATATTTCCTGTATTATTATTTTTAAAGTTGGCGTTGCATTAAGGTCTATTTTTATGAGAGATGAGGATTATTATGATTAATACTTTTCCTCCTGGATTAATAATGTTTTTGGGGGCTTTTTTAATCCCCTTCTTGCCTCATTTAACAAGGCAAATTTACATGATTTTTCTTGTTTTCTTGTCTGCATTATCTCTTATGAATGGATTTGGAACTCATTTAACTATAAATTTGTTAGATTATAATTTTATAATTCATCATTCCGATAATTTAAGTTTTCCATTTGCAATTGTTTTTCATATTGCTGCATTTATTACTATTATTTATGGAAGTCATAAAATAGATTGGAAAGAAAATGTAGCTATAACAAGTTATGCTGGTGCAGCTATTGCCGCTTTACATGCAGGTGATCTCTTTACACTTTTTGTTTGGTGGGAAGCAACTGCTTTTACTTCTGTTTTTCTGATTTTAGGTGGTAATAACTCAAGGTCATTCAGAGCAGCTTTCAGATATATTGTTATACAAGTAGGTTCGGGCATGCTCTTGTTAGCAGGGGCAATAATCTTCTTATATTCCAATGATCATGCAAATTTTGGAAAAATGTCAATTGATGAAACTTCAGGTTTACTTATTTTCTTGGCATTTGGTATTAAAGCTGCTTTTCCTTTTTTAAATGGATGGCTACAAGACACTTATCCAGAGGCTAGCGAAGTAGGTACTGTTGCTCTTTCATCTTTTACTACAAAGTTAGCTATATATGCATTAGCCAGATCTTTTGCTGGAGTAGATATCTTAATTTATATTGGTGCATTGATGACTTTCTTTCCAATATTTTTTGCAGTAATTGAAAATGATTTAAGACGAGTTTTAACCTATAGTTTAAACAACCAACTAGGATTTATGGTAGTTGCAGTTGGAATTGGAACTGAACTTGCTCTAAATGGAGCCGTGGCACATGCTTTTGCTCATATTATCTACAAAGGTTTATTATTTATGAGTATGGGTGCTGTCTTATATCGAGTTGGTACATGTAAAGCATCTGAGCTTGGCGGTTTATTTAATTATATGCCTATTACCGCAGTTTGTTCAATTATCGGCGCTGTTTCGATATCCGCCTTTCCAATATTTAGTGGGTTCGTAGCCAAGTCATTAATTATGTCATCTCTTGGTTATGAAGGCTTAACATTTATATACTTTATGCTACTGTTTGCATCCGCTGGAGTACTTCACCATTCAGGTATAAAAATACCTTTTTTTGCTTTTTTTGCACATAACTCAGGTTTAAAACCTAAAGAGGCGCCTATTAATATGATTGTTGCTATGATTATAAGCTCAATCTTATGCGTAGCCATAGGCGTATTTCCAAGTTTGTTTTATCAAATTTTACCTTATGATGTAAGTTACCAACCTTATGATTTTAGTCACGTTTTATCTCAGATGCAATTACTTACATTTGCTGCATTTGCTTTTATCTGTTTATGGCATTTCAAAATTTATCCTCCTGAATTAAACTCTACCGTTTTAAATAGTGACTGGTTCTATCGTAAAATGATCCCAGGAGTTTTAGAAAATGTTATCATAGGTTTTAAAAACCTAAATTCACAATTTAATATTTTTTTTACAAAAATTTTTCAAAATACTCAAAAATTTATTGACAATCTTATGTATAAAAATAGAGTTTTTGATCGAGAGGCAGGTTTTGATACATTAATAGTCGTCCAGGTCTTTGGTGTTGTTTTGTTAATTTTAATAATTTTACAATTTTCTAAATTTTAAGGATTAATTTATGAAAATACATGGTGAACACAATCTACCAGTAGATAGAAAAACAGTATGGAATGCTCTAAATGATCCAGATGTTTTAAAGGAGTCAATTCCTGGATGTACAGAATTAGAAGTTACTGAAAAGAATAATTTCAAAGCAATTGTAGCTCTAAAAATTGGCCCTGTTTCTGCAAAGTTTAATAGTGAAGTTAAATTAACTAATATTGTTATATACGAAAGTTATAGAATTTCAGGTGAAGGTAAAGGTGGCGCAGCAGGATTTGCTAAAGGTGGGGCAAATGTATCTCTGGAAGATGATAATCAAGGTACAATCCTCAAATACAACGTAGATGCTCAAATTGGAGGAAAATTAGCTCAACTTGCATCGAGACTTATAGATTCTACTGCTAAAAATTTAGCTGGAAAATTCTTTGATAATTTTGTAAAAATTGTTCAAGATAATAAAAAGGCAAGTTAAGGAACATTTATGAAAAAGAAAAATTTACCAAAAGGTGTACCAGAAGAAAACGTTTATAATTCAACTCATTTTCTTGTTTATCTTTTTTATGCTATCTCTATTGGCACTGTTATTTGGTTGTTGGTTAATCAAAGTTGACTGATTTATCAATCTATCATGAAAAAATTTTAAATTTAGCTTCTTTTAATAAAGAAAGTAATGAAATTATAGATTTTCATTCATCTTGTGAATTAAAAAATCCCATGTGCGGCGACCAAGTGAATGTAAAAATTTTCGTGGATCAAGGCTTAATCAAAAATATTTCTGCAAAAGTCAGAGGATGTGCTCTTTGTGAGGCTTCAGCGGGGTTAGTTGTAAAAATTTTCAAAGATAAACATGTACCTATTATAAATTTCTTAAACGAATTTCGTCATTGGTTAAATGATGAAAATTCTGAAATAACGTCCTATATGCCAAATGAACTTGAAGTTTTT
>QCNN01000054.1 GCA_003213175.1 SAR116 cluster bacterium AG-426-B08
TTTGATTGACTTCGTTTGATTTTTTCAAATCATCTTTTCTATTTTCATGAACCCTTTTTGCTCTTTTAACTTCGACTTGAACTGTATTTCTTCCTGAACGTGAGTTGGTTGTAATACTTCCTGTCAATTTTGAATTAAATGAATTTTTAAGACTAAGTTTTCCCTCTAAAGATAAACTTAATTTCTTTCTTTCACCTGAGTTTTTATCTGTCATTTTTTTTACCTAAGATTCTTAAATCAATCAGTTTTTTCTTCATTAAACCAATGTTGCCTTGCAGCCATTATAACTTCGCCTGCCTCATCTTCACTATTAAAAACCAACTTACCAAGAATATTATAGAGTTCTTCACTGTCTAAATCAGCTAAATCGTCAAGAGTTTTGATATTATTCTCAGCGAGTTTTAATATACTAGATTTTGACAATGTTTCAAAATTATATAAGTCATCCTTAATTTTTAAATTTTTTAGCGTTTTCTCTATTCTTTCATTTTCATTTTTAACAAAAACCAAAGCTCTAGATTTTAATTCTTCAGCGAGTTCTTTATCAAAACCTTCTATATTATTCAATTCTTCTACAGTTGAGTTAGCTATTTCATCAATACTTGTAAAACCTTCAGCAACCATTAAATGTGCAATAACATCATCTACATCTAGACTCTCAATAAAGATTTTTGTTCTTTCATTAATCTCTTCTTGTCTTCGTTCAGACTCTTCTGCTTCCGTATAAACATCAATATACCAATTTGATAACTCAGAAGCCAATCTTACATTTTGACCTCTTCTTCCTATTGCCAAAGACAGTTGATCATCAGGAACTATAACCTCAACTCTGCCTGCTTCTTCATCCATAACCACCTTCGATGGAACAGCTGGAGCCAATGAATTAATTACAAAATTTACAGGATCATCAGACCAAGGTATAATCTCAATTTTTTCACCTTGTAGCTCATTTACTACTGCTTGAACTCTTGAGCCTCTCATTCCGACACAAGCACCAACTGGATCAATCGAAGTGTCCTTGGAAAAAACACTTATTTTTGCCCTACTTCCAGCTTCTCTGGCAACACTTTTAACTTCTATAATGCCGTCATATATTTCTGGCACTTCTTGTGTGAACAAAGCTTGAAGAAATTCATTACATGCACGTGACAAAAATATTTGTGGTCCTCTCAACTCTTCTCTGACCTCTAAAATATAAGATCTAACTCTATCTCCAGGTTTTAACTGTTCTCTGGGTATCATTTGATCTTTTCTTATAACACCCTCGGCTTTACCTATATCTAAAGTTACAGAAAAATTATCAACTCGTTTAATTGTGCCTAATATAATTTCTCCAGCTCTATCTTTAAACTCATTGAATTGCCTTTGCCTTTCAGCATCTCTAACTTTTTGTGTAATTACTTGCTTGGCTGTTTGAGCGGCTATTCTTCCAAAATCAATTGGTGGTAGATTTTGAATATAATAATCGCCGATACTAAGTTTTAGATCCCTTCTATCTGCCTCTTTAAAACTCATTTGAAGAGACTCATCCTCTACATTTTCAACTATCTCAGTATATTGTTGGATTTTTATTGAACCATTACTTCTATTGATGAAAGCTCTTATATCTCTTTCAGTTCCGTATTTCGATCTAGCAGCCCTTTGAATTGCTTCTTCCATTGCTTGCAGAACATCCTCTTTTTCTATTGATTTTTCGCGTGCAACATTTTCAGCAACTTGTAACAATTCAATTCTTGGAAGATTCTCCATTTTTTGAATACCTATCTATTAAAATTTAATTTATTTTTTAAAATAAAAAGGTGAGTCTCCAGACTCACCTTGTGCTATTCTACAACATTGTTTCAAATAACACAATATTTGTATCTTAAATATGTAAAAATCTATAACTTTCTATATACAAACCAATTAATTTTATTTCCTACTGAGATTGCTTTTTTAGAATATTTTGAATTAACAAGACAAAATGGTTTTTTATTGCAAATATTTACATTTTTCACATACCACTCAAAATCCTGTCTTACATGAAACTGTTCTAATATCCAACTTTTCATATTATTTTCGTCTGAAGATAATAAAATTTTACCATTCTTTTTTAAAATTCTTGCTAAAAAATCTATAAAATATTGTTGTACTAACCTACGTTTTTTGTGTTTATTTTTTGGCCAAGGATCTGGATGTAAGATTAAAATTAAATCAAAAATGTTCTCTGGAAATAATTTTATTATTTCCCTTATATCGTCTGCCCAAATCTTTACATTTTTAAGTTTATGTTTTGTAAGGACTTTACAAAGTTTGAAACAGGAATTTAGGTAAGGATCAGCTGCAATAAAACTTATATTTGAATATTTTTTCGAGATATTTATCAGGTTTTCAGCGTTTCCAAAACCTATTTCTAATATATTATTGGAAAACGAACTATATTTATTTAAATCATGGGGCTTTAGAAAAAAATCAAAATTATTGAATTTTAACATTTGTTGATTAAATCGCTTATAACCTCTACCTTTCCTTCGACCATAAAATTGATAAGAGTAATTATTCAATTATTACTCAAAACGTATTAATTTCGTTAAGAATTTTTTCAACAAGATCAACTTTCTCCCATGAAAAGGAACCTTTAACCTTTTCATCAGGCTGTCTACCAAAATGTCCATAAGAAGATGATGGAACATATATTGGATTATTTAAAGCCAAATGATCCCTTATACCTTTTGGAGTTAAATCAACAATTTTCTCTAAACATTTTTGAATTTTTAAATCTTCAATTTCACCTGTCCCTTGTGTATTTACGTAAAAAGATAATGGTTTTGAAATCCCTATTCCATACGCAATTTGAATAGTACATTTTTTTGCTAATTTAGCGGCAACTACATTTTTTGCTAAATATCTTGTCATATAAGCTGCTGATCTATCAACTTTTGTTGGATCTTTTCCGGAAAATGCACCTCCTCCGTGAGGAGATGAACCCCCGTATGTGTCAACTATTATTTTTCTACCTGTTAATCCTGTATCACCGTCTGGACCGCCAATAACAAATCTTCCTGTAGGGTTAACATAAAAATCATCATTATTACACATCCATTTCTCTGGAAGTATGCTTTTAACAAAAGACATAATAAAATCTTTCAATTCTGTTTGATTGAAGCCATCTTTATGTTGAGAAGAAACTACAATTTTATGAGCTTTGATTGGTCTTTCGTTATCATATTCAATTGTAAGCTGTGATTTGCTGTCTGGACCTAAAAAATCAGCCTTACCAGAATGTCTTAATTCAGCAAGTTTTTTTAAAATTTCATGAGAATAATGAATTGGTGCTGGCATTAAAGAAGGAGTTTCGTCTGTAGCATAGCCAAACATTAAGCCCTGATCACCCGCACCCTCTTCTTTATTATGAGTTTCATCAACGCCTTGAGCAATGTCAGGTGATTGTTGATGAAGAAAACAATCAACATTCATTTTTTCCCAATGAAAACCATCCTGTTCATATCCAATTTTTTTAACTGCAAGCCTGACGTTTTCTTCAATTTCATCTTTTGTTATAGTCACTCCATCTGGGAGTCTATACTCACCCGCGAGAATTACTCTATTTGTAGTAACTAAAGTTTCACAAGCGACTCTTGCATAAGGATATTTACTTATCATTAAATCTACAATTGTATCTGAAATACAATCGCTAACTTTATCAGGATGACCTTCTGATACAGACTCGGAAGTAAATAAGAAATTCTTCATAAAAATTGTTTCCTATCAATGGTTTTTAATAAGGTAATGTTGATCATAAATACATAAAAAACAATAAAAATAAAGATAGAATTGCCATAAGTTTTAAAAATAGTGTTTTCTATCTTGTCAACTAGATTAAATGTTTTTGAACCATCTATATTTAATTCTAATTTTTCTATAACCTCTCCATAGGGATTAATAAATCCAGAAATACCAGTATTTGCAACTCTGATCACAGGTATTCCAAATTCAACAGCTCTAATTTTCGCAAAATCAAAATGTTGATATGGACCTATACTATTGCCAAACCAGGCGTCATTGGTTATGTTAATTATTAAGGCAGTTTTATCAGATAAATTTTTAAAAATATAATTATTAAAAATAATTTCATAACAAATCAGTGCCATAAAATCAATTGAACGGTTGACTGCAATAATTGGTTTGGTTCTTCCTTCTTTGAAATCAACATCGCTTGCCAAGTTTGGTAAAAAGTTCAAAAAAAATCTTAAAGGATTATATTCTCCAAAAGGAACTAAAAAATTTTTATCATAAACTTTTTGAATATTTTGATTTTGATTAAATAAAATACCAGAATTATATATTTCTCCATTATCATCCCTAATCAAGCCAAGGAATAGGCTTAAATCTTTATCTTTGCTAAATACTTTATTAACTAAATCCATTAAAAGTAATTCATCTCTTGGGTAAACTCCAGCAAATGAGGTTTCTGGCCATATAATCAAT
>QCNN01000055.1 GCA_003213175.1 SAR116 cluster bacterium AG-426-B08
ATAATCTGCAACAGAAGGAAGGAAAATAGGTTTTTTAGTTAATTTGTTGTGAAACATTATTTCTGGTATATGTTTATGATTTAAATTTAGTCCATAATAAAAAAATGGTTCAAGATCTTGATTATTATTTTTGTCAAAATGCTCTATTAACTTTTTACCACCTCCACTGTATCCACTAATAGCATTAATACATAAAGTTAAATCTTTTGGAATGATTGAATTTCTAATTAATGGGTTAATCAATAATGTTGCTCCACTAGCATAACATCCAGGAACTGATATTTGTCTTGATTTGGCAATAAGATCCTTTTGTCTAGAGTTAAGCTCTGGTAAACCATAAACCCAATCTGGATTGATTCTATGTGCGGTAGATGCGTCAATAATGATTGGTTTTTTTGAAGTTAGTGATTTTGCAATTGTTAAAGCATCTTTTGCAGCATCATCCGGCAAACAAAAAAAAGTTAAATCAGAAGATTCCATCAATTTTCTTCTTTCAATAGGATTTTTTCTATTTATTCGATCAATTTTTAAAATATCAATATCTGGGTGTTTTAGAAGCTTTTCTGATATTTGAAGACCTGTTGTACCCTCTTCGCCATCTATAAATATTTTTTTTTTCATCAAAATTAAAACCTATTAATTATTGAAAGTAATATAACATTATATTAATTACAAATAGTACACATATTTAAAACATGGAAAAAAATAAAAAAAAAATATCATTAAGTGATAAAGAAGCTTTGGAACTTATAGTAAAAGAAGCAAAAAAACAGGGTGCTTCTGATGTTGATGTAATAATGTCTAAAAGTAAGGGATTGTCAGCATCTATAAGATATGGAAAAGAAGAAACCATAGAAAGATATGACAGTTTTGATATTGGATTAAGAGTCTTTGTAGGGAAAAAAAATAGTAGTATTTCTTCCAACTTAATCACAAAAGATAACTTAATCAAAATTTCTCGAAAAGCTGTTGAAATGGCAAAAATAGCTCCAGAAGATAAATATGCTTCAATTGCAAGTAGTGAAATGCTTGAAATGAACCCTGTTAACTCATCTTTGGATATTGAATCTTTTGATAAAACAGAGACAGAGATTTTTGATCTAATTAATAATGCCTGCAAGGTAGAAGAATATGCCCTCAAGTTATCAAAAAATTTAAAGAGTGATGGTGCAGAAGCATCATGGGGTCATAATGAGATTAAACTTTTAACCAGTAATGGTTTTTTTGGCAGGAAGAAAAGCTCTGTTAATTCAATTTCAGCAGTAATGATAGCAGAAAAAAATAATAAAATGGAGAGAGATTACGACTTTTCTTCAAAAGTTTTTTTGAATGATATACAAACCCCAAAGAAAATTGGAGAAAAAGCCGCAAATAGAGCATTGTCGAAAATTGGTTCAACAAAACCTAAAACAGGTAATTATCCAATTATTTTTGATCCAAGGGTCGCGAGATCTATTTTGGGTCATATTGCATCAGCTATTAACGGATCATCAATAGTAAGAGGGACAAGTTTTTTAAAAGAGTTTTATAAAAAACAAGTATTTCCCAAGGACTTAAATATTTTAGATAATCCTTTCATAAAAAAAGGTCCTGGTTCTAGATTATTTGATGGTGAAGGAATTGGTACAAGAAAAACAGTGTTTGTTAATAATGGAGTTTTAGATAATTGGTTATTAGATATAGGTACAAGTTTACAATTAAACTTGTCTACAAATGGAAATGCAGTCAGAGGATTAAATGGTTCACCCTCACCTGGGATAAGTAATTTTATTCTAGAACCTGGTAAAAGTAGTCCTGAAGATTTAGTTGCAGATATTAAAGAAGGGTTTTTAATAACAGAGTTAATTGGCTCTAGTGTTTCTTTGATCACTGGAGATTATAGTAGAGGAGCAAGTGGATTTTGGATTAAAAATGGTAAAATTTCACATCCAATTTCTGAGGCCACAATTGCTGGTAACTTAATAGATATGTTTAAAGATATGATTGCTGCTAATGATGTAGATTATTCTTTTTCTATGGTTTGCCCTACTCTTATGATTAAAAATATGGTTGTAGCTGGGAGCTGAATTTAATTTGGTTAAAAGAAAAAATTTTAATAAACTTTCGGCTTGGTTTGAAATGATGATATCAGATCATGGTTTCCTAAGACTTCTATATCATAATTTCTTTAAAATAGATGATAATATCTACAGATGTAATATGCCTACTCCTCAGAGAATAAGAAAGTATAAAAATGTTCTTGGAATAAAAACAATTATAAATTGTAGAGGTACTAAAAGAGATGGAGGTTGGCTTTTAGAAAGTGAAGCATGTGAAAAATACGATATTGAGTTAATAAACCTAAATGCTAGGTCTAGAGCTGCTCCAGATAAAGAACTTATAATGAGAGCTGATGAGATGTTTAAGAGAATAAAGTATCCAGCTCTAATTCACTGTAAATCAGGAGCTGACAGAGCTGGAATTGTCTCAGCTTTATATAAGCTTTTGTATTGTAAAGAGAGCCCGAAAAATGCAAAAAAGCAATTGTCACTAAAATTTTTGCATATAAAACATGCTAAAACAGGAATTTTGGATAAATTTATTGAAGAATATGAAAATTTTTTAAATAAAAATAAAAATAAAAATTTTCATTTTTTAGATTGGGTTCAAACTATTTATAAACCTGAAAAATTAGAACATGATTTTCGTTCAAATAGTTTTATGAATAATTTGTTATTTAAAATTCTTAGAAGAGAATAATTTAGTCTTTAATTAAGTCTCTATATACCTTTGACTTTTTTAAAAGAATTTTATGGTTTCCTTCAACAATTACCTCTCCGTTTTCAATTATAATTATTCTGTCAAAACTTTTTAAATCATCTATTTTATGAGTAATAGTTATACAAGTTTTGTTTTTTGAAAGTTCTAAAAATGATTTTTGAATAGACTTTGATGTCATTTTATCTAATGAACTAGTTATCTCGTCTAAAAGTAAAATTGGAGAGTCTTTAAGAAAAGATCTTGCTATTGATAACCTTTGTTTTTGACCTCCTGAGATTGTATTACCGCCCTCACCGATCAAAGTATTATATCCATTTGGTAGTTTCATTATATAATCATGAATTTTAGCTTTTTTTGAGGCATTTATAACTTTTTCTGAAGATGCATTTAAATCACCGAGAAAAATATTATTATAGAATGTATCATTATATATAATTACATCTTGGCTTACTAAACTAACCATTTGTCTTAGAGACCATAAATCATATCGGTCTAACTCTATGTCATTAATTAAGATTCTTCCTGTTAATGGATCAAAAAATCTACTAAGCAAATTCAAAATTGTAGTTTTCCCAGAACCACTAGGACCAATTATTGCAACTTTTTCACATGATTTTATTTTTAATGAAATTTTTTTCAAAATCATCTCATCTCTTAAATATTTGAATGAAACTTTATCAAATTCTATTTTAGGACCTTTAGAAAGCACTAATTTTTTATCTTTTTTTGAGATTTTACCCTCTATTTTTGGTTTCAAATCAAGTTGATGAAAAATTCTTTCCAATGCACTTAATCCCTCTTGAGCGATTGTATTAAAAGTTCCAAGAGCTCTTGCTGGTTGAGCTAACATTAGTAAAGCTGTCACAAACCCAATAACACTGCCTGGTGTTAAATCACCACTCATAACTCTAAAACTAGCAGCATAAATTACCACAGCAACAGCCATACCACCCAAAATTTCTAAAATTGGTAAAATTTTTGCTCTACCCTTAACTAAATTAAACATTTTTTCAAACAATGTATTTAGAGAATTGTTTATTCTATCTCTTTCTTTATTTTCTATTGAATAGGATTTTATCATGGAAATACTTCTAAAGATCTCGGACAAAAAGGAAGTGAGACCTTCAAGATGTTCTTGCAGAGTTTTTGCATAAAATCTTTGTTTTTTCCCAATAGATATGATTGGTTTTAAGGCTAAAGGATAAATTAAAATTACTATAATAGATAAAATCCAATCTAACCAAAATAAATAACAAAGAAGAAAAATAATTGTTAACAAATCTTTAACTAAATTATTTATTGATTTTTCTAATCCTTCCCTTATCAAGTGAACGTCATTCATAACTCTGGAAATATGGTTACCTGAAGAAATTTTTGAAATTACAGCTACATCTGAAAAAAGAATATGGTTCGATAACTTTTTTTGAATGTCTCGAGCAATTTTTAAAGAAATTTTAGCTACATGTTTGATTTGCCAATACATCACAATACCTCTAAACAAAGCCAACATAGCAATAAAAAATGGTATAAAAATCCAATTACTATTTTTATTTATTAATCCATCAAATATGATTTGTATTAAATAAGGATAAGTAGATGCTGTTATACTAACTAATATCAGTAAAACAAAAGCTAAAAGTATGTC
>QCNN01000056.1 GCA_003213175.1 SAR116 cluster bacterium AG-426-B08
TATTTTTAGCTAATATTTTTGCTATTTCTTTACCCATCTCAGGATTCCCAAAAAAGGGAGCATTATTACAGGCCTCAATTAAAAATTTTATGTCACTAGTTTTTTTATATTCTAGCCATAAATTAGACATTAATTTTTCTTTATTTATCATTATAACCTCTTATAAATATATTAATTTTAAAATTTAGAAAAAAAATTACATGTATTGTGAAGTTAGTAAATTAAAAGTTTACATAAAATATTTTTGTTACTAAATTTATAAAATAAACATGCTTTAAACATTTTGAGGAGATTTTCTTGGGAATATTTTATTCATTAGATACCATCATTTCTTTACTTATTTTCCTTTTTATCATAATTACACTTTATCTAGGCATAAAAGTTGTTCCACAATCTATGGTTTTTGTTATTGAAAGATTTGGAAAATACTCAAAAACTCTAAATGCTGGTTTAAATATTATTGTTCCCTATTTAGACAAAGTTGCACATAGAGTAAGTATATTAGAAAGACAACTAAAAGAGTTTACAATTTCAGTTATTTCTAAAGATAATGTAGAAGTAAAATTGGAAACAACTGTTTTCTATAGAGTGGTTGATGCAAGTAGGTCTGTGTATCGTATTAGAGATGTGCAATCGGCTATTAATACAGCTGCTACGTCTATAGTAAGGTCAGCCGCGGGTAGACTTGAACTGGATGATTTGCAATCCAGCAGAGACTCTATGAATGAAGAAATTTCTAAAAACTTACAACAAGCTGCAGAAGTTTGGGGAATAGAAATAACACGTACAGAAATAACAGACATCATTGTTGATGAGCAAACAAAAACTTCACAAAGACAACAACTTAATGCTGAAAGAGAAAGAAGAGCAACAATTGCTCAAGCAGAGGGTGAGAAAAGGTCAGTTGAACTCAATGCAGAAGCAAAACTTTTTGAAGCTAAAAAAGAAGCAGAGGCTATTAAATTAACTGCAGATGCAGAAGCTTATTCAATTACTGTTAAAGCTAAAGCAGATGCAGAACAAACTAAATTGTTAGCTGAAGCTATAGCTAAAAATGGTCAACCTGCAGTAAATTTTGAAATCATGAAAAGACAAGTAGATGCTCTATCAGATGTGGCAAGTTCATCTTCATCAAAAACATTAATATTACCAACTGAAATTACAGGTGTATTAGGAAGTTTAGAGACATTTATGCAAACATTTCAAAAAAAGGGTAAGTAGTTAAAAATAATGTCGTTAATAATGTCTTTATCATATTGGTTTTTTATAATTGAGATTTGGATTATAATAGGAATAATTTTAATCTTTTTAGAAATATTAGATGGAAGTATGATCTTCTTTCTACCTATTGGTTTAGCATCTTTCATTAATGCATTGATATTATTTATTAATAATAACTTTTCTCAAGTAGAGTTTATTTCAACTTGGCATTATTTACTTGTTACATTGTCCATTTCTTCTTTAATATTTTCCTTTATTTTAAGAAAATTTTCTAAGAAAAAACCTAAAAAAGATATAAATGATTATTAAATTTTAACTGAGATAACCATATGTCAATATTGGTAGGTTCGTGTAAGCAAATCTTCCCTCTTTCTCAGCAGTTTTCAATTGACTTTGCCATTCACTAACTTTGTTCTTTGATACACCTTGTTGAATAGCAAATTGAGCCATAACTTCCTCAGCATATCTGGCAGGTGAATTTTCATCTTTATTTGTAATAAACACAGGTAATGGTTTATGTTTAATATGTTTGAAACCAAATTTTTTTAATCGACCTTTAAGTGTCACTGGTAGCATTTGATGAGAACAATGTGCCTTAAAAGTATTTTGGATCAGATTATTTAAATCTTCTTCAGCTCCATAAAATTTATAATAAACCCACAATATAGAAATATTAATAAAAATAGATGATGGTTTTAGAATTCTAGCTACTTCTTCTATTGATTCATCTACATCTTTAATATATTCAAATGTTTGGGCTGAAACAACTGAGTCACAACTATTATTTTTTAACTTTATATCATTTGCAAAACCTTGAATTATAGAAACATTATTATATTCGACACATCTTTCTCTTGCCTGTATAAGTTGATCCTCACTTGAATCTAGACCATATGCCTTTCCGTTTGGGCCAACAGCTTTAGCTAATTCCTCTAAAAGGTGTCCACCTCCACACCCAATATCAAGAACTTGTTGACCAGCTTTTAGGTCTAAGTTACTTAAAATTTCTAGTCTTCTAGATGTTCCTGCTACACTAGCAGCCATTCCCCTTTGAATTAGTCCAATTTCGTTTTGAAATTCCATAACTATCCTTAAAATATATTTTTAAATTAATAGTATAAAAAAAATTAAAAATAAATATTTAAAGTTAATAGAATATTTTAATTTTAATTTTCGATTATATATTTTTACAGGTAGAACAAACCCAGCTAATTTTATATGGCCTAATAAGTTTAAAAAAATTATTACAGTTATGGATAAGTTAGGTTGTCATCAATAGCGAGTGTGAAAGGTTATTTTTTAAACAAGTGTCTTTTAAATAATCAAAAGAGATTTAATTTTAATTAACTATATACTACTAATTGTGATTCACTTAATTTCATGATTATAATAAACCTATGAGTTCATCAGACATTGACCGTAAGATAGCTGTAATAATTGCTACAGATTTAGTTGGCTATAGTAAGCATATGGAAAAAGATGAGAATGCTACATTACGAGGTCTGCGTGAATGTAACAAGATCATTGAAGCTATTATTAAAAAACAAAAAGGTCGTATTTTTAACACAGGAGGAGACTCCGTATTTGCTGAGTTTCCAAGTGCTGTTGCTGCTGTTGATACGGCTGTAGAGTTCCAAACACAAATTAAAGCCCGTAATAGAAAAGATACAACCGTAATAAAATTAGAATATCGCATAGGTATTAATATGGGTGATGTTGTTAAAGAGGGTGATAATTTATTAGGAGATGGTGTAAACATTGCTGCCAGATTAGAGGCATTAGCACAGCCAGGTGGAATTACTATATCAAAGAATGTTTATGATCTAGTTGCTAACAAAACAAAGTATGAGTTCAATGACTTAGGTATACAGAAAGTAAAGCAGAACCAATTCCATGCTTATGACTTATTATTAGATCCATCACAAAAGAGAAAGCTTAAAATACAATCATCTAAAACCAAGTTAATAGCTATGATAGGAGGAGCTGTAGCTGCGGTATTCATTGGACTATTCTTTTCAGGAATATTAGATAGTGTAAAAAGACTTGATAGCAGTAAGATTGTTATTCTTCCCTTTAAAAGTCTGAGCGAAACTCAAAAAGAAAGATTATTAGCTTTAGGGATATCACAAGATTTAGGTAGTAAGCTTACAAAGTCATCTAAGGCTATAAATGTTTTAAACTTAAAAAGGATACCTGAGGATTTAAAAGAAGTTTCTAAAACTACAAATGCATCTTATTTAGTAGATGGAAACATTATGCAGATTGATAATATGCTGAGAGTTAAAGTTGACCTTATTGATGGTAAAAGCATATCTAATATTTGGTCAGAGACATATGATAGAGACTTAACAGGAAAAAATATTTTCAAGTTACAGGATGAAATAATAGAAAAAATTATAAATGAGTTGGTTGGAGCGGGGGCCGTATTGTCAAAAGATATAAATCAAAAGATAGCAACTTCTGCAACTGATGATATATCAATTTATGAATGTATTAATTTTGCTCGAGGAGCTGTAACTCCAACTTTAAATCCAAAAGCAATTGAATGTTTAGAAAAATCAATCAAAAAAGATCCTAATTACGCTGATGCATGGATATGGTTAGCAGATCGGAAAAGGGCACAATATTCATCATTTTCAATTACTGATGAATTCAAATATATGCTTAATGATGCCTCTAAGGAGATTGATCAAGGTTTGATTTTAGACCCTGAGAATGCATTCGGGTATGCTACAAAATTGCAGATTGAATTCTTTAACAAAAACTGGCAAGAAATGTTTAATGTTGCTGAAAAGGCTTATAAATTAGCTGGTGAGAGACCTCATTTACTTGGTAAAATTGGATATAGTTTAGCATATGGAGGTCAATGTGAGAAAAAGGATGTTTTTAAAAGTTCAGAAAAATTTCAAACTGTAAAAAAGAATAGATGTCAATTTCAAAGAGGATGTTGGGAAATAGGTAAAAAAGCTTATGAATTGGACACTGGGAATTATGCAACTTGGGATAATTATTTATTAGCTCAATGTTATCAAACAAGTGGAGAAAGAAAAAAAGTAATTGATGTTTTGGAACCTTTGCAACACAAAAAATTTGTTTGGTGGAATCTTCATTTAGG
>QCNN01000057.1 GCA_003213175.1 SAR116 cluster bacterium AG-426-B08
GGCGAATCAAATCAAAATATTAATGAATGTATTAAAAATGCAGAAATCGTTATTACCATGCTACCTGCAACAGAACAAGTTAAAGAAGTTTTAATTGGTAAAAATGGTGTAATTGAAAATTTAAATCCAGGTTCAATAATAATGGATATGAGTACAATTGCTCCAGTAGGTACAGACTTAATTGCTGATAAATGCAAAAAAAATAAATTAGATTTTATTGACGCTCCGGTAGGTAGGTTAGTAAGTCATGCCGTATCAGGAGATTCTCTTTTTATGGTAGGCTGCAATAATGAAATGGCATTTAAACAAGTAGAACCTTTATTAAATTGTATGGGAACAAGTATAATTAGGTGTGGTAAAATTGGAACTGGTATAAGGGCTAAAATTGTAAATAATTTTCAAATATTAAGCATTGCTCAAATTACGGCAGAGGCACTAACCTTGGCAAAAAAATTAGATTTAAATTTGGAGGTCTTTAAGGAAGTTAATGCTGGAACCACTGCTAATAATGGTCAATTTCATGTAAATTTTATGTCAAAAGTATTAAAAAATGACACTGAACCAGGTTTTACTATAGACTTAGCTCATAAAGATATGGGATTAGCAATAGAAGCTGGAAACAACTTTAGAGTTGGACTTCCTGTCGGAGCATCAGTCCATGCTGTGTATAGTCAAGCAAGATCAAGTGATTATTCTAAGAAAGACTTTAGCGCATTATTAGATTACGCTTGTCAATTAGCTGGTGTCAAACCACCAAGGTTATGATAATAGTCATTAGACCACCGGACACAAACCACCATCTAAATTAATTGCTGTTCCCGTAATGTATGAGCTTCTATCTGAGGCTAAAAAGGCAACTAAATTTGCATAATCAATTTCTTCACCAACTTTTCCCATAGGTATTTTTTTACTTAACTCGTTGTATAAATCTTCTACATTTCCATTTATAGCTTTTCTGTCCCATTGAGCACTTTTAATTAAACCGATGCATATTGCATTAATTCTTATGTTAAATTTTGCAAATTCATTTGCTAGAGATTTTGTCAAATTTATACCTGCAGCTCTAGTGACAGTAGTTGGTAAACTTGAGGCATTAGGTGCCTTACCCCCTCCAATTGCCGCGTTAATTATAGAACCTTTCCCTTTGTCTTTCATGTGAGGAATAACAAGTCGACACATTCTAATAGCCGCCATCAATTTAAGATTTATATCATCTTCCCAACTTTTATCAGAAATATCTTCAAAACCAAAAGCAGCTGAAGCCCCTGCATTGTTAACAAGAACATCAATTTTTTTAAATTCAGAAATAGTTTTTTCAACTAGAGTCTTACATTCCTCAGGGTTTGAAACATCACATTTAACATCTAAAACTTCATTTTTAGTTTTCTCTCTAATAATATTAGCTTTTTCTTTTAAATAGTCCCCTCTTCTTCCACAAATTACTATTTTAGCTCCTTGTTCAGATAATAATTTTGCAGAAGCAAAGCCAAGACCATCACTTCCTCCAGTAATTAATACAACTTTATCATTCAAATTTAATTCAAACATAATTACTATTTTCTCCTTAAAGTAAAATTTACTAAATAGATTAAAATGTTTCCATAAATCTATTGATTGCAGTAACACCATCAAATGAATGAGGGAAAACAAGTGGTGTAGCAATTGGTTTACATTTTATAACAACTAATGAAGGACCTTTTTCTTCATATATAGTTTTTAAAATTTTATAATCATCTCTCTCACTATCAATAGTGTAACTATTTTCAATTCCTGAACCTTTGGCAATTAATTCTAAATTTGTTTTACCTGCAGTTGCTGTAGGTTGACTTCCAGTTTCAACATAAGATTCATTGTCCATTACCAAAACTGTTAAATTTGACATAGGATGATTAGCTATTGTAGCCATAGTACCTATACTCATCAGCATGTCTCCATCTCCAGTAAAAACAACTACCTTTAATTTAGGTTGTGCTATGGATAAACCAAGAGCAAATGGAACAGCTTGACCCATAGCTCCAATGAAACCAAAGTTTCCTTTATTATCACCAGCTGACATTAAATCCCAAGTTGATGTACCTAAACCACTAACAACTCTTAAATTTTCTTTTCGATTGCTAAGTAATTTTTGAACAAAAGGCCTTCTATCAATCATTATTTATCCATTTTTAAATTGTTTTGCCCCTATCATTCTTTGTGATAAAAGAACTGCACTAGAGCTTCTTGTATTAAAAGCAAATTTAGCTGCTGCATCAACTGTCAAACCAACCTCTTCTTTTTTATCAGCTCTAAAGACATTGACATTCATTGCCTCAAGAACTTTGGGAGTCCCTTTCCCCATTGGAACTTGCCACGGTATAAATTCACCCCACTCTCCTCTCATAGAAACTATCGAAAGAAATGGAATTTTACAAATATTTGGCAAGGCAAGAGCATTTATACAATTTCCAACTCCACTTGACTGCATAAGTAATGCACTTCGTCGTCCACCGGCCCAAGCTCCACAAGATAAACCTATTCCTTCTTCCTCTGTAGTAAGAGTGACTACATCAATTTCATTATCCTTTTCACATAGGTCAATTAAAGGGGTGTGACCTGCATCGGGAATATGAGAAACTAATGTAATATTTAATTGTTTAAAAACATCAAATATGTCATTTCGCCAATCTTTTTCTCTAATTTTCATTTTATTTAAAATATTCGAAATTAATAACTAATATATAATATGAAATTTATATATATATCAATTTGGAAATTTATTTTTTTTAATATAACCTAACAAAAAATAAAAAATAGGGAAAAAATGTGAATAAAATTACAGAACGGGTTGCAATTGTTACTGGAGCAGCAAAAAATATCGGAAGATCTACATGCATAGAATTAGCTAAATTAAATTATAATATATTGGTTCATGCAAATACCGATTTAAAAGGTGCAGAAGAAACATCTCAAGAAGTAAAAAAACTTGGCGTAAAATGTGAAATTAAAATAGGTGACTTAACTGACGAACCCTTCGCAAATAGTCTTATAAAAGAATCACTTCAATTAGGAGAACTCGCTGTACTTGTAAATAACGCTTCACAGAGAAATTTTATAAAATTTGAGGATATGTCTTATCAAGATTGGCAAAAAGTTATGAAAATTAATTTAGATGCTGTTTTTTTAACATCAAAAAGTGCATTAATAGAAATGAAAAAAAATAATTGGGGAAGAATTATCAATCTTGGAGGGTTATCTGCACATATTGGAGCAATAGGTCGTGCACATGTTGTGTCTTCAAAGTTAGCGGTTGTTGGGCTTACGAGAGCTCTTGCCACTGAATATGCAGATACTGGGATAACTATTAACTGCGTAGTACCAGGATTAATTGATACTGTAAGAGGAGCTTCAGCTGGAACTGGATTAGTTCATCCGTCTCATTCTAATCCACCATTAGGTAGAAAAGGAAAACCTATAGAAGTTGCAAAAATGATTAGTAATTTGTGTAATGAAAGTTCTGATTTTATAACAGGTCAAACCATTCATGTAAATGGAGGTAGTTATTTTTCATAATTTATAAACTAGATCTTTTCGCGGCTTTTGACTTATGATCTCCTTCTTCCTCCCAATATGGAACTGAACCATAAATTTCGATTAGAAAATCTAAAAAAGCTCTGACTTTTAATGATAAATGTTTGCCACTCGGATATACTGCATAAATAGGTATATCTTCTTGTAAAAATTTATCTAATAAAGATACAAGTTTCCCAGACGCTATATGTCTACCTACAACAAATCTGGATAACATGGCGATGCCCCCATCGTTTATACATGAGCGTAAAATAGCATCTCCATGATTTAGTTGGAGCTTACCTTTTGCAACAAAAGTTTTGGGTTTTTCATTTATTAAAAAATGCCATTCGTTATAAGGACTCCCATTTTGAAAAGAGATTAAATCATGATTAACTAAATCATTTGGATGTTTAGGCTTTTTGTTTTTTTCAAGATATTTCGGAGACGCTACCATTGCTCTAGGATTTGACGCAATTTTTCTAGCTATTAAGGATGAGTCTTTTAACAAAGCGATTCTTACTGCCAAATCTATATGATTTTCTACTAAGTTGAGTTCCGCGTCAGAAATAATTAATTCAATCTCAACTTCAGGATATTTTTGTCTAAATAAGGGTAAATGTGGTGCAATATGACGATAGGAAAAAGTACTTGGTGCTGTTATTCTCAAATGACCTCTAGGAGCCTTGACTTCATCTGAAATGGCTGACTC
>QCNN01000058.1 GCA_003213175.1 SAR116 cluster bacterium AG-426-B08
GATTTTTAATTTCATCGGAACATGAAAATTTAAATTTATTAAAAATTTTCAAAGAATTACTGACTAAGTCTTTAACAAAATAATTAATCAAGTTACTAGCTATTTGATCAATTAAAATTTTATTTTCCGTTAACGAAGTTTTGTTTTTACATAATTTTACTATATCCTCAATTATTGGAAGATGTTCTATCTCTTCAAATCTCAACAACTTACTTCTCAAACCATCATTAATGTCATGGGCTATATAAGCGATATCGTCACATATATTTGAGACTTGAGCCTCAGCAGACGGAAATTTATCAAGTTCTAGATTTAGGGATTTATCAATAGATTTTACTATCTTAGGAATTTTTTTCTTTATGTATATTGGACCGTTATGTTTAACTATTCCATCCAAAGTTTCATATGTAAGATTTAGGCCTGAAAATTCTGGATATTTTTTTTCTAACAAAGTTACTATTCTCAAGGTTTGCTCATTATGGTCAAAACCTCCATATTCTCTCATTAAATTTGAAAGAACATTTTCTCCTGCATGTCCAAATGGGGGATGACCTAAATCATGGGCTAAAGCAATTGCCTCAGACAAATCATCATTTAAATGGAGATATCTAGATATGGATCTTGCAAGTTGTGCCACTTCTAAAGTATGAGTTAATCTTGTCCTGTAATGATCACTTCTGTTATTTAAAAAAACTTGTGTTTTTTGTTTCAAGCGCCTGAATGCATCACAATGTAAAATTCTATCCCTATCTCTTTGAAACTCAGTTCTATTAAAATATAATTTAGAATCATTATGCATTCTTCCTTTAGTAGAATCACTATGACAAGCAAAAATTTCTAAGTATCTATTTTCTAATTTAACTTTCATAATAAATTTCTTAATAATTTATCTTATGCACTATGTAATGTTTTAATTAAACAATTTTTAAATTAAATCATAATTTAATAAGTATTTTCCTTGTATAGGATTGATTAATCTATTATTTAAATAAGTATAGACATAAATAAAGGTTTTTAATATGAACAATTTTTCTTTATCTAAAAACGCAGCAGAGAGAATTAAGTTTTTATTAAATAAAGAGAAACCTAACTCTTTCTTCAGAATTTCTGTTTTAGGTGGAGGCTGTTCAGGGTTTCAATATGAGTTCTCATTTTCTAAAGATAAAAATAAAGATGATGTTATATTTAAAGATTATGGAATAAGTTACTTAATTGATGAAACATCCTTGAGTTTTTTATCTGGCAGTAAGCTAGAATTTGTAGATGAGTTAGGAGGTTCATACTTTTCAATTAATAACCCTAATGCAACAGCGAATTGTGGTTGTGGAACAAGCTTTTCAATATAATTTCTGTAATTATGTTTAAAATCTCTAGTTTCAATGTAAATTCCATAAATGTTAGATTAGAAATTGTCACCCACTACATAATAGAAAACAAAATTGATGTTTTGTTTTTACAAGAAATTAAATGTACTAACGAAAATTTTCCATATAAAGAATTTGAAAAATTAGGATATCATGTAGAAGTAAATGGTCAAAAATCTTATAATGGTGTTGCTATTATAAGTAAATTTCCAATAAAATTGGTTTCTAAAACTATACCCTTTTTAAATGATGAGTCTGATATTCAAGCAAGGTTTTTAGAAGTTAAAATTTTGGATTATAGAATGATATGTGTATATGTTCCAAATGGTAATCCAATAGATAGTGAAAAGTATTTATATAAGTTAAATTGGCTAAATAAATTATATGAATATTGTGAAAAAATAAATTTAACTAATGAAAAAATAATCATTGGAGGAGATTTTAATATAATTCAAGAAAGTTTTGATTGTTATGATACAAATGCATGGACTAATGATGCATTGTTTTCAGATGAAGTTAAAAGACTTTTGAGAAAAATTAAAAACTTAGGATTTTTAGATTCATTTAGAGTTCTAAAACCTAACCTTCAAAGATACAGTTTTTGGGATTATCAAAGTGGCGCTTGGCAAAAAGATAACGGAATTAGAATTGACCTTTTTTTAATTTCTGCTTCGGTAGTGGATCTACTAATAGAAGTAGGAATAGACCAAAAACAAAGATCTCTAGAAAGACCAAGTGATCATACCCCAGTTTGGATAGAATTATTAAATAACTAATTTAAAAATTTATTTTTAGGATTAAAATTGTTTTTTTCAGCTTTTCTAGGATTATGAACCCAAACTTCACCATTAGGATGCATACCAGCTCCATATACTGCAGAAACAGCTAAGTTACGCATTCTTGCTAATAGTCTTGTATCAACATTTCCTATTTCTGGGTGAATACCATTATTTTTTTTAACTTCTTTTTCCCATTGTTCTTTTCTTAATTCATAAGTTTTTGCATCTTCAAGCTCTACACAATTTAGTTCATTTATATTTAGATCAGCAATTATAGTGTCCCCTTCTTCAATTAGAGCTATTGGCCCTCCTAGAGCGGCCTCTGGACCCACATGCCCTATCACTAAACCTACAGAACCTCCAGAAAACCTTGCATCAGTCATTAAGCCGATAGTTATATTTCGTTCTCTACATAGAGTAGTAATTCTTGAGGTAGGATCTAACATTTCTGGCATTCCAGGGGCTCCAATTGGTCCTTCATATCTTACAATTACCATATCTAAATTTTCAAATTTTTCTGGACTTTTATCTAGTGTTTCCAAAAGTTTGCTTTCTCCATTAAATATTTTGGCTTTTCCTTTAAATACATTATTTTCTAGACCTCTTTCAACTCCAGCTAATTTTAGTATAGCTGTTTTTTCAGGGGATAAATTTCCACCTAATAATCTTAAACCACCCGTTTTCTTATATGGATTACTTACGTTATAGATAACTGTAGTATCCGGAACAGGAGGTGCTAGTCTTTTAACTTGTTCTTCAAGTGTCTCTCCAGTACAAGTCAAAGTGTTTCCATTTAACAAACCGGCATCTAAAAGATTTTTAATTATAACTTGAATTCCACCTTTTTCATCAATATCAACCATAGAAAATTTACCAAATGGTCTTGCATCTATTACTACAGGTACTACGTTTTGAGAAAGATCATTAAATTCATTCATATCCATTATGTCATCATTAAAATTTTGGTAACCAGCAGCACGCGCTATTTCTGGACCATGTAATAAAACATTAGTTGAACCACCGACAGCCATAGACACAATCATTGCATTTCTTATAGATTCTCTTGTCACTAAATCACGAGGTGTAATATCTTTCTTTATCATATTTACAAGAAAATCAACTAATTCTAATGGAAAATCATTATATCTTCTTGTATCATCAGACGGTGGAGAGACCATGTGTAAAGGTTGCATTCCAACAACACCTATAAATGTTTGCATTGTATTATAAGTAAACATTCCACCACAACTGCCGTAACCTGGACAAGACTCTTTTGCTATTCTACATTTTAATTCTTTATCAGAGCTACCAGCCAATTGGAAACTAGAAATAATATCTAATGGTTCGTTAGTAATAGAATTTTTACCAGGTCTAATTGTTCCATCAGACATGATTATTGATGGTCTATTATGTTCTAGTAAAGCTGATAGAGTTCCTACAGGCGGTTTATCACATGCCACAACAGCTATAGTGCCCTCAAGACCACTAGCACTCAAATGTTCGCATATAGCATCATTCGTTACTTCTCGACCAATAAGAGAATACCTCATTTCTTTTGTGCCATTTCTCATGCCATCAGAAGTTGCTATAGTATATTCAGGTTGAATAAGTCTCATTTTAAAATCAGTGTTATTTTTTCCTATTCTTTGTTTTAATACTTCATGAATTATCTCAACTTTTCTTTTCACTCCAAGATAACATTGGGAATCTCCTCCGTTACCAATAACTCCAACAGATGGTTTATGTATAAAATCTAGATTTGTATTTAATTCTCTTGCAATACCATATGTTTGTGCATTTCTACCTGGATTGTCATCAATTAAAACTGATTTTCTTTTTGACATAAAATTCTCCTACATTAAATTTTCACTAAGAAATTTCTCTATTTCATTGATTTTATTTAATAA
>QCNN01000059.1 GCA_003213175.1 SAR116 cluster bacterium AG-426-B08
GACTTCCATTAGGTAAACCGAATTTTATAACTAACAAAAAGGTAATTGGCAAAATACAAAAGTTAAAAGCAGAAAACATTGTAAATTTTGATAATAAAATAATGTTGTTAGAAGTTGCTGATCCAGGTTACGATTGGATTTTAAGTCAACCAATTGCGGGTATTATTACAAAGTATGGAGGTGCTAACTCTCATATTGCCATTAGATGTGCTGAATTTGGACTGCCAGCAGCTATAGGTTGTGGAGAAAGATTATTTAATTCGCTTGTAGAAGGTAATTTTGTAGAAATTAATTGTTTGCATGAAAGAATTAAGGTTTTTTGATGATTGATTTTGCTTTATATAGTCAGAGATATAACTACATAAAAGATAGAAACGAGTATAGAGATACCATAGATACAAATTGGTACAAATTATCAAAAAAATTAAAAATGTGTCCTTTAATCATGCCAAATGAGGTTTCTCTAGTGAAAAATATTTTTTCGCTTACTAATCCTAAATTAATAGTCTTAACAGGTGGTGAAGATGTCAAACTAGATAAATATAAAAAAATTGTAAGTAATCCTAGAAATAACGTTGAAATAAAATTAATAGAATATGCCATAAAAAATAAAATTAGGTTGATAGGAGTTTGCAGAGGACAACAAATTTTAAATCTTTATTTTGGAGGCAAACTTTCTTTTGTAGGAGAAAATGGAGGACATAATAACACGAAACATGAAATAACAATTAACCATAAACAAATCAATAATAAGAAAATTTTTGTTAATTCATTTCATAATTATATCATTAAACAAAAAGATTTAAGCAAAGATTTAATCAAAATAGGCGTATGTGATAAAGATAATTCTGTAGAAGCATTTAAACATAAGAAACATACTATTTATGGTATCTCTTGGCATCCAGAAAGGGAAGGTAAAGAAGGATACGATCTTGCATTAAAATTTTTTAAAGGTTTGTAATGGATGATATTGATTTATTAATTTTAGCTGCTGGCAGAGGTAGTAGAATGGGAGAAGCAACAAACAATATTCCCAAATTATGTTTAAAGGTTAATGAAAAAACTATTTTAGAAAACCAATTAGAAATATATAAAAAATATAACTTAAGAGAAATTTCAATCGTAACAGGTTATTTAAATCAAAAACTTGATTTCATTAAATTTAAAAAAATTCATAATCCTTATTGGGATAAAACGAACATGTTGTTTTCTTTATATTGTGCTAGGGAGTTTTTAAAAAAAAATGGAAGTTTGATTATAGTATATAGTGATATCATTTTTAACGAAAATGTATTTAAAAAAATGTATCTTTCAAATTTTGAAACAGCAATTATTCAAGATGCTAATTGGAGAGATTTATGGGAAAATAGGTTTTTTAATATTTTTGAAGATGCTGAATCATTGATTTTAGATAAAAAACTGAAACAAGTTTTAGAGATAGGGAAAAAAACTAATGATATAAATAATATCCAAGGACAATATATAGGAATAACAAAAATTGGTCCTATTATGAAAAAAAAAATCTTACATATTTTTAAAAAATTTATAAATAGTGAGTATAGTTTTATTTATAATAAAAAAATAGAAAACTGCTATATGACGGATTTGTTACAGTATCTGATTGTAAAAAAAGAGGTAATAAATTTTGAAACTATCAACGGTGGGTGGTTTGAATTTGATACAATGAATGACCTAGAAATTTTTAATGAAACTTACAAATAATTTTTTGTTTTAAGAAAATTATAAATGTAATCAGCTATTTGGATATTCATTTCATTACTTGTGTGATCCCCTAGGTCACCATTTGCGTATAAATTTAATTTATGTTCATTTTCAATAAATAATGGCATTAGATCAATTATAGGTAATATGTTTGAGAAAGAAGAATAAATTTTGTCATATATTAATTTTTTATTTTGAAAATCCTCCAGATCTTTTTTTTGAGGTATTATTAACAAAATAGGGTTTTTTTTATTTCTTTTGCTAAAAATAGAAAACTCTGAAACAATTTTTTTTAATAATAAAACAGTTTCTTTATCTTTATAAAGCATATTTTGGAATTTATGATTTTCATCAATTATCACATTAAATGCTTTTTTCTTATATTTAGGATTTTTTCTTGAAATATCATATAATACTAAGTATGCAAGCAATTTGACATTTCGCAAAAAATTTTTAAAAATAGTTATACAGTAAGGAAAGTGTAAAACGTCTTTTTGAAATTTTTTATTGTAAAAAATATCTTCTTTTTTTAATTTATGAATTATTGCTCTATTATTATAAAAATCATTTTCATTTTTAATTGGCAGATTTATCAATTCTAAATTATTTTTGTGTAACCGAAAAATCGGTTTAAAAGCTAAAATATTACCATATTCAAAAAAATGTTTCCACTGAGATTTAATTCTAACTATAGTTTCTGGAACAATGGCAATAATAACTATTTTACATGTACTAGGATAATTTTTTAGCTTAAGTTTTAAAAGACTTTGATCAATACCATAGTTACCAACTCCAAAATTAGATACTTTTTCATTAAGTAATCTTGAAAGATGATATGGCCAAGTTTCTTTGTCACCTACCAATCTACAAAAAGCGAATGAATCTCCATAAACTGCAATTTTACCATTTTTTTTATTAAAACCTGGAGTTGATCTTTCTCCGTTTTTATTTATTGAAAATTTTTTTAAACCACTTTGAGTCATATCGGAACCAACAGTATTTGGTTTTCTATCCCAGCCTAAATTTTTTGAAAAACTCAGTTTAAAGTACTTTTTAACTAATTTTTGAGAAAAGTCTGGAAATATATCTTTTTTAAATAATATCCATTGAAAGGTCTTTTTTTTAATCTTTAAATAAAAAAATAATAATCCTTCAATCATAATGATTGAAAATAAAAAAAATAATAAAATCTCCATATGCTTTCCTACTATTTTATACTTAATTTATATAAAATATTTTCAGCAATCTTTTTTGGGTGAATTATTCTTTCAGAATTATCGATAACTAAATTAGATCTTTTAGGTTCTGGAAAAGGTATATCTAAACCTACAACATTGTTTATGTCCCCTTTTTTAGCTTTCCCATATATACCTTTATCATCATATTTTTTTAAACGTTCAATTGATGAATATATGTATATTTCATAATATTGACTAAAATTTTTTCTATTCCAATCTTGCCACTCTGGAAATATAGATAAAACACAAGATACAACGTTTATATTTTGTTGATCAAGCATTAAACATAAATTTGATATTCTATGAGCATTCATTTTTCTACCAGAAATATCATGTCCCAAATTGTCTCCCCATACTTCTCTTAAAATATCACCATCTAAAAATACAGTATTTGCATTCTTTTGTTTATACAAATCATAAACTTCTTTTCCAATTGTTGTTTTGCCGGATCCCGATAGTCCAATTAGCCAAATAACCATGCTTTTACTCTGGATAATTAATAGTTTCTTTTAATACTTCACTATTTGAAAAATATCTTTTTCTTTTTTGATAATGATCTTTTGCAATGTTGTAAAATTTTTTTTGAAGTTTTGAATTCAATTTACAATAATTTTTTTTATTATTTTCTAAACCTTTTTCATTTCTTTTGAATAACCATTCTCCTTTGACTGTGTCAAAATTGAAAATACCGTTTACATAATCAAACTCGCAATTAATTGAATAAAACCAATCCTTTGTTCTTATAGCAAATTGCCCATCTTTTTTGAAAAGAGATTCTGAAATAGAAAAGTTTTTAGAAGGACCACTTTTAAATAAATTTTTACCACTTAAATGACTTGGTGGCTCTATTTTACAAAGATCCATGATAGTAGGATAGAGATCTAAAGGAGGCTCTACAAAATTATCTCTACATTCTAATTTTAGATTTTTCCCAGACATTATGAAAGGAATATGAGTTAGATTATTTTGCAAAAGTGGTTTCTTTTTTTTATACTCTCTTCCATGATCGGATAATAAAATAATTGTAGTCTCCTCCGAAATTTTTTTAAATTTTATGTATGAAAA
>QCNN01000060.1 GCA_003213175.1 SAR116 cluster bacterium AG-426-B08
TTTTTTAGAGAAAATAGTGCAAAACCAAATTTTCGACAAAAGATTTTTAAAAGAGACTTTGATTTACATGATCGTATTGCTGATCATTTAATCGTTATAGACAAAAGTAAATATAACAAAATTATCGGAACTTATAGACTTTTGAGAGGTACAATAGCTAAAATAAATTATGGATATTATAGTGAAAATGAGTTTGATTTGACTAATATAAAAAAATTATTCTCAAGTAAATACATTCTTGAACTTGGAAGATCTTGTGTAAACTCAAATTATAGAACTGGTCTAATTCTTAAATTATTATGGTATGGTATTGCAAAGTATATTCATGTTTATCAGATAAAATTATTATTCGGCTGTGCAAGTTTTCATGGTGTAAATATTAAAGATGTCGAAGACAAAATATTTTTTTTAAGGGAAAATTTTGCTTTGCCAAAACAAATTGAAATAAAATCTCTACAAGAAAATATTTTTTTTAACAAAATTAATCAAACACGTGGAAAAATAATTTTTAATGATTTGCCTCCTTTAATAAAGGGATATTTGAGAGCTGGAGCAATGATTAGTCAGGAGTATTTTGTTGATTATGATTTTAATTCGATTGATTTATGTGCTTTAGTATTCACAGATAATATAAGTCACAAATATAAAAAGAAGTTTATTAATTAAAAGTATTAAAATTGACTAAACGAATATTTAATTTCTCATATATAAATAAAACTGTTTTTACAATAAAACTTTTGATTTTCTGTGTGATAGTAATGCTTCTAATTGTTTTTAAGTATTTGTCGGATTTACTATTCGTAAATTTTTCTATGCACATAGTCAAAATCTTTCATAAGCTTGTCTTATGGTTGATAAATATAAATGTAGAAAAAGAAGGAGATATACCTGAAAATAATAAAGGGATATTATTTGTTTCAAATCATATTTCATATGTTGATATCCCGGTTTTAGGTTCTATCTTACCTCTAAGATTTGTAGCTAAAGCAGAAGTAAAAGATTGGCCTATTCTTGGGAAATTAGCCCAGATCGGTAATACAATTTTTATTGAAAGACTAAAAAGTAATATTTCAATTGAAAAAGATACTATAGAAAAAAATATTTTTAAAGGTGACAAAATATTACTTTTCCCAGAGGGCACTACATCAGATGGTTTAAGAGTTTTAAATTTTAAGTCAAGTCTTCTTTCATCAGTTGAAAAAAAAACTATTTTGTTCAGCCTATTGTAATAAGTTATAAAGTTATAAATGGAATCCCTCTGACTAGATGGATAAAACCAGTAATTGCATGGTATGGTGACATGGAATTTAAGTCTCATCTCATTAATCTGATTATGGTTGCACCAATTAATGTAAAAGTTATGTTTTTAAGTCCAATAAATTCGATAGACTTTAGTGATAGAAAAAGTATGACAAAATTTTTACAAAATGTTATCAATAATCAATATTCAAAAAATATTAATGAATAATATTTTACATTAAGTCCAAAATGAAAAAGTTATATATTAAAACATATGGTTGTCAGATGAATTTTTATGACTCTGAACAAATTTCAAATTTACTGAGTTCTTCAGGATATAATATTACTGAAAACTCTGAAGATGCTGATTTAATTGTGTTGAACACATGTCATATAAGAGATAAGGCAGTAGAAAAAACCTTTTCTGATCTCGGCAGAATAAAAAAGTCTTTTAAATTAAGTAGTAATAATAAATTAAAACCAATTGTTGCTGTTGCAGGATGTGTTGCTCAGGCTCAAGGAGAAGAGATTATGAAAAGATCACCTTGGGTAGATATTGTAGTTGGACCTCAATCTTACACTGATTTACCAAGTTTAATTTCAAAAGTAAATAAAGTTGAAAAAAAGGAGTTAGTTAACTTAGATTTTCCTACTATACCAAAATTCGATCATTTAGATCAAAACGTAAATGAAAAAAAAAATCTCATCTTTTTTAACTATTCAAGAAGGATGTGACAAGTTTTGTTCATTTTGTGTTGTCCCTTATACAAGAGGACCAGAATATTCTCGATCAATAGAATCTATCATGATGGAAGTTAAAAAACTTATAAAACGTGGTACTAGAGAAATAATTTTATTAGGACAAAATGTTAATGCTTGGACTTCAAAGGGGAATAAAAAATTTTCGCTAACTTTGGGTAACTTGATTGATGAAATTTCAAAATGTGATGAAATTTTATCAATAAGATATACAACTTCTCATCCTTTGGATATGGATTTGAAATTAATCGAAACACACCAAAAAAATAAAAAATTAATGCCCTACTTACACTTACCAATTCAATCAGGGTCCAATAATATTTTGTCAAAAATGAACAGAAAACATACTGTGGAAGATTATTTAAAAATCATAGAAAAGGTCAAAGAGTATAGACCTGATATAGCGATATCTAGCGATTTTATTGTAGGATTTCCTGGAGAAACAGACCAAGATCATAGAAAAACACTAGAATTAATAAATGAAGTTAAATTCGCAAGTTCTTATTCTTTTAAATATTCACCAAGGCCAGGAACGCCGTCAGCAGATTTTGAGAAACAAGTGGATGAAAAAATAAAAAATTCAAGATTACAAGAATTACAGGGAAAATTAAAAAAACATCAATTAGTGTTTAATCAAAAATCTGTAAATTCAAAGATGAACATTTTAATCTTATATAAAAATAAAAAAAATCAATATATTGGCAAATCACCATATAATCAAACAGTAATAATTGATGAAAAATTAGAATCAAATCAAATATTTTTAAATAGATGTAAAAAAGTTGTAGGACAAATTATTGATGTTAGAATAACTAACTCTTTTCAGAATAGCTTGGAAGGAGAGTTTTCTATAGAAAGTTTAGGTTATTAAGTGAAAAATAACAAAGGCTTAACAGAAAATTTTATTGAATTTGAGTCAAACAATATTTTAAATATTATGTTAGGCGAGCAATCAATTAACCTAATAAAACTTCAAGATACTTTAAATGTACGTCTGGATATGTTTGGAAATAGGGTTAGAATATTTGGAAATCAAAATATTGTAAAACAAACAGAAAATCTTCTTAATAATGTCTATAGGAAACTTAAAAATGAAACAAATCCGACTTCTAAATTTGATTTTTCTACTTTTGAGACAGAATTACGTATAATGGGAGAAAATAATAATATTCCAGTAAAAAAAGATGAAATTACGGTTATAAAAACATGGAAAAAATCAGTTGTTTCAAAAAGTTTAGGTCAAGAAAAATACTTAAAAGCTCTAGACAATTTTGATTTAGTTTTTGGTTTGGGACCTGCCGGAACAGGTAAATCGTATTTAGCAGTAGCAAAGGGTATAGAACTATTAAAAAATGAAATTGTAGATAAAATAATTTTGTCCAGACCGGCTGTAGAGGCTGGCGAAAAACTTGGTTTTTTACCAGGAGACTTTAGAGAAAAAGTAGATCCATATTTGAGACCAATTTATGATGCTTTGTATCAGATGATGCCATTTGATAGGGTAGAAAAAAAAATTTTAAGTGGGCAAATTGAAATTGCACCTCTAGCATATATGAGAGGGAGAACATTTGATAATGCTTTTATTATAATAGATGAAGCTCAAAATACTACTGAAATTCAAATGAAAATGATACTTACAAGAATTGGTAATGGATCTAGAATGGTTGTAAATGGTGATTTAAGTCAAATTGACCTCCCAAAAGGTATTTCTTCTGGTCTTTCCATAGCTATACAAAAACTTAATAAAGTAGAAAAGATAAAAATTGTAGAACTTTCTCAAAAAGATGTTGTCAGGCATCCCTTGGTATCGGAAATAATAAAGGCATATGACAGAAAATAATTATTTAAACTATAATTTTTCAGAAAAAAATTCATTTGCTTCTGTATCTATTGGAGTATTTTTTGTTGATATACAATTAATATATGCGGGATTTCGAGATAGATTAGTAAA
>QCNN01000061.1 GCA_003213175.1 SAR116 cluster bacterium AG-426-B08
TCAAACTTATCTAATCAAATAGAAATAGCTGCCACAAAAATTTCTTATTTCTTAGTTTTAATTTTTCCCTTTATGGATAAATACCTTACAAATCATCCAGAAAATATAATGATAATTGTTGGTTTTGGAGGACAAGGACTTTTTGCCGCCAGATTTCTAATTCAGTGGATTACCAGTGAAAGTGCAAAAAAATCGGTAATTCCCATTGCATTTTGGTATTTTTCAATAACTGGAGGTATGGTTTTGCTAACTTATGCTATATGGAGGAAAGATCCAGTTATAATTGCTGGTCAGTCTGTTGGAATTTTAATTTATGCAAGAAACCTCTATTTTATACATAAAGAAAAAAAACTATAATTGAGTTTCACTCATTTTTAAAATACGTGCCCACTCAGTTTCTGAAACCGGTGATACTGATAGTCTACTTTGTTTCACTAATTGCATTTCTTTTAATTCTTTTGTCTCTTTAATTTGTTTTAGGGAAATTGTTTTATTCAATGATTTGATAGCCTTCAAGTCTACCATGCCAAAAATATTTTTTTTGTCTGTATGATCAGGGTAATATTCCTTGATTACTTCAACTATACCTACAATTTGTTTTTCTTTAACGGAATGATAGAAAAAGCCTAGATCACCCTTTCTCATGGATTTCATATTGTTTGCAGCTTGGTAATTTCGAACACCGTCCCAATGTTCACCTTTATCACCTCTTTTTAGTTGATCATTCCAAGACCAAGTATTTGGTTCTGATTTAAATAGCCAATATTTCATATTTTCTCCTAATTTTTGTTAAATTCTCGTTTTACAGGACGATTTAAAAGCTCAGTTATTATTTTTTTTATATCTTTTTTATTATTGACGATATCATTTATACTATCAATGATGGGAGTATTAAGCATAAGTATTTCAGACAAATTATTTACTGCTTTTAGAGCATTTAAACCTTCAACAAGATTAGTTTTATTTTCATTTTTTTGATTTACTAGTGACATACCAAACTTCATATTTCTCGATTTAGGAGTGCTGCAACTCAACATCATGTCTCCTATACCTGCAAGTCCAAATGCTGTTTCTCTGTTACCACCAGCAGCATCAATAATTTGAGAAAGTTCTGCAACACCCCTTGTAATTATTCCTGCCTTTGAATTTTCTCCTAATTTTAATCCATCTGATATTCCAGCTCCAATTGCAATTATATTTTTAATTGTTCCACCTAAAGACGCTCCAATAGGGTCATTGCTTTTATATAGTCTCAAACAAGATTTATGAAAAATAGAAGTAATTGCTTCAGCAAAACTATTTTCATTACTTGCAAAAATAGCAGCTGCAGGAAGATTTTTTGCAACCTCATCTGCAAATGTTGGTCCCGTTAAAATCCCATAAGTAACAGATGGAAAGTTTTTTGCAAACACCTCTGGAATTGTTTCACCTTTTTGGTTGGCAAAACCTTTAGATGTAACTATGATTTTTGATTTTGGATTTAAAGATATTATCTCATTAACAGTTCTTAATACTCTACTGCTTTCCGTAGAAATAAAAACTAAATCAGATTTTTTTAAAAATGATATTTCGGATGATGCAGAAATTAGATCAGGAAATTTCACTTTAGGAAAACAAGTTGATTTATTTTGATTCAAAATTTTAAGACGATGTGAGTCATTTACTAGCATTTTACTACTTAAGCCAGCTCTTGCTAATGTTATGGCAATAGCTTGACCCCAAGCACCACTCCCACAAAAACATATATTTGAAAATTCTTTCATTTAAGACTTAATCCCTTTTTTACCAACTATTTTCATGGTTGGGTTTAGTAAATGAGCAGTCGGATCTAATGGCCATCGTGGTCTTGGTTTAAAGTCAAGTTTAGAGGAACCTAAATTTATAAATTTTTCATATCCGGCCCATGCAATCATTGCTCCATTATCAGTACATAAATTTATTGGTGGTGCAAAAAATTCTATATTTTCTTGCTTTGAAAACTCTAACAATTCTTGTCTTATTTTTGTATTTGCTGCAACTCCACCAGCTACAACTAATTGTATATTTTTGTCATTTGAAATCATCTTTTTGAATATGTTTAATGCTGATTTTGTTCTATCTAAAATACATTCTGAAATTGTAAATTGCAATGAGGCAGCAAGATTAGACTTTTCTTTTTCAATATTATTTATTCTAGAAATAGTTCTTGAAAATGCTGTTTTTAAACCTGAAAAAGAAAAATTAGGATTTTTGGACTTATACATTGGTTTTGGGAAAATATAACTATTTTCATCACCTTTTAAACTATATTTTTCTATTTCTGGGCCACCTGGATGTTTGAGTCCCAACATTTTTGCTCCCTTGTCAAAAGTCTCCCCAGCTGCATCATCTAGGGTAGTGCTAATTCTTTTGTATTCACCATATGCAATTACTCCTAATAATTGAGTGTGACCTCCGGATACAAGAAGTAAAAGATATGGATAACTTATATTATTAATTAATCTTGTAGTAAGTGCATGACCTTCTAAATGATTTACTGAAATATAGGGTTTATCAAGTGTCAAAGATAATGTCTTTGCAAATGTTGTACCTACGATTAAACCACCAATTAACCCTGGACCTCCAGTAGCACAAATCAGATCAATTTCATTCAAAGATTTATTTGCTTTTTTCAAAGCCCTTTCAAGAGCATATTCTAAAAGTTTAAGATGTGCTCTCGCAGCAATTTCTGGAACTATTCCTCCATGCTGCATATGTTCAGAATTTTGATTAATAACAATATTAGAAAGTATCTTTCTTTCAGAATTAACAACTGCTATTGCAGTATCATCACAACTAGTTTCAATACCAAGAATTATTTTCGTTTTATTATTATTCATAATAGTAATATTTGATTACAATTTAATTCTAAACAAGGTTTAATTTAATCTGGAATTTAAAAATTTAAAATATATCATAACTTAACTTTATAATATATTATACGTCATGAAATCAAAATTAAGAATAGTTTCAAGAAGTTCAAAGTTGGCTTTAAAACAAGTTGAGATAATTTGCAAAAAAATAAAACACAGATTTGATTTTGAAATCATTAAAGTTCAAACACAAGCTGATAAACTTAGAGAAAAACCGTTATATGAATTTGGTGGAAAAGGTCTTTTTATAAAAGAATTAGAAGATTATTTAATAAAAGATAAGGCTGATATTGCTATACATTCCCTTAAAGACATGGAAACTATTCTTGCTAAAGGAACTGAATTATTGGCTGTTGCAGAAAGAAAATATCGTAATGACGTTTTAATTAGTAATTTTAAAAATTTGTCATCTTTACCCGAAAACTCAGTTATAGGTACAAGTTCCCCTAGGAGAACTGCTTTTATTAAAACTTATAGAAAAGATATTATTGTAAAAATTTGTAGGGGAAATGTAGATACTCGATTAAAAAAATTACATCAAGGTAGATATGATGCTTTAATCCTTTCTAGAGCTGGAATGGAAAGATTAAATCACAAATTTACCAGCGAAATTCCAATTTCAATACTTCCTCCATCCGTGGGGCAGGGTGTTATTGCGATACAGTCTTCAAACTTCTTAAATGAACAAGATTCAAACATTTTGCAAAAGTTAACTAACCATGAAAAGACATATTATGAAATTCTTGCTGAAAGAAGTTTTATAAAACACTTAAACGGTTCTTGTAGGTCGCCCATATCTTCTTTAGCTGATATAAACAAAAATGGTGTTCTAAAATTACAGGGATATGTTGTAAATTTAAAAGGTACAAAAATGGTAAAAGGTTCACTATCTGATAATTTTAAGAATGCGATAAATATTGGCGAAAAACTTGCAAAAAAACTTATTAAAAAAGGAGCTAAAGATATTTTAGCTTTGTAAAAGAGTTAGAGTTTATGAATATTAATATTTTTTC
>QCNN01000062.1 GCA_003213175.1 SAR116 cluster bacterium AG-426-B08
TATTTCCAATTATTTTTTCTAACCATATAAGCACCAGAAATTGAACGAGAGGCATGGTACTCACTAAAGACAACTCTATCATGATCATAATTTTCGTTAGCTATTTTATACAATGACTTACCTGGACCATTGTTTGGTGAATTTGCATCAAAGTGGTCAACTATTGTTTCAGATAGATCTAATAATGAAACAGGAGTATTACATTCATTAGGTTCAATATTTTTGCCAGATATAATAAGAGGTATAGCTGCAGATTCCTCATATAGGTTTGATTTACCCCACAAACCTCTAGAACCTACATTGTCTCCATGGTCACTAGTATAAATTATTGTTGAATTATCTCCAAAACCACATTCAGAAATCGTATCCATAATTTTTCCAATATTATAATCTAAAAAAGAGCACAAGCCATAATAAGATGCTATGGCATCCCATCTTTCAGTTTCATTTTTAAAATCATCTTCATCATCTCTCACATCTATCTGCTTTTGTATCCATGGATGATTTTTAAAACCTTCTTTTGGATTTAACTTCGTGCTCGGCAAAATTTCATGAGGATACATTTTATAAAACTTTTCAGGAACCACTAAAGGAAAATGAGGAGCGACTAAACCTATATATAAACACCAAGGAGAAGAATCTTTATCTTTTGACTTATTTTTCAGCCAACCAATTGATTCTTTTACAACCGCTTCATCATAGTCAGTATAATTGCTATTACCAGGTCCAATATATTCACCTAACATTCTTTTTTTACGACTTATTCTTTCATTTTCTCTTCTAATAGAGCCCCATACCATACCAACACCCTTATGTACCATCATTGGAATATGTTTTTTATCAAAACCATCATCATCATTTTGTGACCTGTAATGAAGTTTACCTATTGACTCTACTGAAATATTATTTTTTTGTAATTCGTGACCCCAACTGTTTATTTGTCCAAAGTAAGGCATTGCATTATCCCATAATCTATTCTTGTGAACAGGAAGACCTGTTGCAAAAGATGCTCTAGCTGGCACACAAATTGGACAAGGTGTATAAGCATTTTTAAAATTAACACCATTAGCAGCTAATTTATCTAAATTAGGAGTTTTAACAAATGGATGTTTGAAAGAACCTAAGGCTTTAGCTTGATGTTCATCAGACATAATTACAATTAAATTTTGCTTTTTATTATTCATATTTTTTCCGTTATTTTTGCTGAGTTATTAAACTAACAAAAAAAAGAGAGAATGATTACTCTCTCTTTTTAATATGGAAAAGTTTATTACTTGCTCATAAATTTACCTTTAATATCAGTATAAACACCTTGCTCTAGCTTTAACAAATCTAAGAACTGAGCTGAGGTATAATATTTAGGTGCAAATCCAAAATTATTGCCAAACTTTTTAAATTCCGCACTATTAGCAGCTTCTTTAATGAATTTTTCAAGTTTTTGAATAACATTTTTTGGAGTACCTTTCGGAGCCCAAACGCCTCTTGTCACACCAACATCAGCAGGTATTCCCATTTCTCTTAATGTTTTTGTATTCTGAATTGGTGGATAAGTTATTTTTGCAAGAGAGCCACCTGTTCCGATAACATTTAACAGTCCAGCTTTTACCTCATTGAGTAAGACTGGTGAATGAATAATGCATATATCCACTTCATTCGCAATTGTTGCTTTTTTTAGAGAAGCACCACCATCATACGCCACTATTCTAAACCCAGCTTTTTTGTATCCATTTACAGCATTTGCTAAAACATCATGTGCTCCAAATTTTCCTCCAATACCTGCGATAAGAGTATTTGGTTTCGCTTTAGATTTTGCTATAACTTCCTCTAAGTTTTTGTAACCTCTATCCTTATGCGCAAGAACGTATGTTGGAGTAGTATAAATACCACCAACTGGCTCAAGACTTCCAATAGATTTAAATGGCATAGATCTAAACGTCGATAAACCTATAATATCAGTAGATCCAGTCAAAATTAAAGTATACCCGTCAGGTTTTGATTTCATTACTTGAATCAAACCTTTAGAACCGGCTCCACCATTAACGTTGGTTATAACAACATCAACACCAGCTGCCTTACTGAAAGGTCCAACAAAACCTCTGGCAATAGTATCAGTTCCACCACCTGCTTTGTATGGAACTATGACTCTAATGGCTTTTTCAGGATAATCAGCAAAAGCAAAAGTGCTTAATGATGTTATCAAGAAAAATAAACCTAAAAATAATTTTTTCATATATTCCTCCTTATATATTTTTTTTAGATAATTTCTGCCTTTTTAATCCTTGTTTAATCTCATTAAAAACAAGGAATACTATAATGCCAATAATTATTATTCTTGGCCATGTGTCTATAAAAGTTGTCCAATCAGCATTAGCTACTTGCAATGCAACTCTAGTATTATATTCAATTATAGGTCCCAATATTACTCCTAATACAATCGTAACAACCGGAAAACCTCTTTCTTCCATAATAAAACCAAATACCCCAAGAAGAATAGCAACATAAACTGGAAAAAATTCGTTATAACTTGCGAATGCTCCTAATGTTGCAAAAACCATTACAAATGGAAACAAAATTGATCTATGTTGTCTTAAAACATAAACAAAGAATCTTATAGCGCCCAAGGCAATACCGAACATCATTATGCCAGCAAGTAAAAGTCCGGCTAACATTCCGTATACTACATCTGCGCCTGTTTTCATGAGAGTTACACCAGGTTGAAGTCCATGAAGATAAAGTGCGCCAAGCATAATTGCGGTAGATGCATCACCAGGGATTCCTAGGGTTAACATCGGCACCATAGTGCCCCCTGTCGTACCATTATTAGCTGTTTCAGGGGCCACCACGCCATCTGGCTCACCTTTACCAAAATTTTCTGGATTTTTAGAGTTATTTTTAACAGTTCCATACGATAGCCATGTAGCTCCATCTGCTCCAACCCCTGGAACCGCTCCTACAATAGCTCCATATATTCCACCTATTGACCAAGCTCTCCATCTTTTTAAAAAATCGAAAGTTGAAGGTAATTGAATTTTAAATTTTGTAGTAACTAGCTCGGAACTTGATTTCATCAGAGATAAATCAGCAATTACAACTGAAAAACCGAATAAGCCAACGAGAGCAGCAGCAAATGGTACACCAGTCAAAAGATCTAATGAACCAAATGTAAATCTCTCAATAGCGTCGGTTTTATCCATACCCATTGATCCAATCAACAAACCAATACATACACCAATAAAACCTTTCAACATAGATCCTCTGGTAAAAGCAGAAACCATCACTAAACCCATAATTGCAATAAGCGCTATATCCGCGTTGGATGATTTAAGAGCTATTCCAGAAATAATAGGTATACAGGTGACAGCTATAATCCAACTTGTGACACCACCAAAAAAAGATGAGTAAGTGGCATAACCAAGTGCTAACCCGGATTGTCCTTTTTCAGCCATTGGAAAACCATCAAGTGCAGTACAAGCTGAGGCGGGTGTTCCAGGTGTCCTTAACAAAATAGCGGCAAAAGACCCACCTAATTTTGTTCCTACATAAACCCCTATCATAGTTAAAAGTGCTGGCAAAGGTTCAAGAGAATAAGTAACAGGTAATAATATAATTATTGCCATTGGAGAACTTAAACCAGGCAAAGCACCAACTAACAAACCTAAAAATGTACCTAAAAACAATAAAACAAAGTTCATTGGTTCTAAACAATTTGCAAATCCACCTATTAAACCTTCAAACACATTAACTCCTAAATTGGTAACTTAAGAAAATAAACAAATAAACCGTAACTAAATGCACCTCCTAGAAAAGAAAGAATAATCATAAGTAAATAATCTCTGCGATCATAAAGGTAGAAACCAATAAAAAGAAATATAGAAGTTGCAATCATGAAGTTTATTTCACCAAT
>QCNN01000063.1 GCA_003213175.1 SAR116 cluster bacterium AG-426-B08
AAAAACTTTGCAAAAAAGCAACTAGAGTGTCTACTTGATCTTGAGGTTGAAACTATGCCAGGAGTTATTTTAGGTCATAAAAATATACCTGTTAATTCTGTGGGGTGTTATGTTCCAGGAGGAAAGTATCCAATGGTAGCTTCTGCACATATGTCTGTAATTACAGCTAATGTTGCTGGAGTAAAAAATATAACTTCATCTGCCCCTCCTCAAAATGGTGAACCTCATCCTGCTATAGTTGCCGCAATGTATTTTGGAGGATCAAATAGGATTTTATGCTTGGGAGGAATTCAAGCAGTTGCTTCAATGGCATTAGGAACAAAGTCCATTCCAAGATCAGACATGATTGTTGGACCAGGCAACATGTTCGTTGCAGAAGCCAAAAGACAACTATTTGGACGTGTTGGTATAGATTTATTTGCTGGACCGACTGAAACTCTTATTATTGCCGATGATACATCAGATGCAGAGATATGCGCTGTTGATTTGCTGGGTCAGGCTGAACACGGTCCAACAAGTCCAGCAATTTTACTAACAAATTCAAGAAAACTTGCCGAAGAGACAATTTTGGAGGTTGAAAATCAACTTAAATTACTTCCTACTGCCGAAATAGCAAAGTTATCATGGAGAGATTATGGTCAAGTGATATTATGTGAAAATTATGATGAAATGATTGAAGAAGGTAATAAGCTTGCGTTTGAACATGTTCAAGTTATGACAAAAGACGTAGATTATTTTCTTAATAATCTCAATAATTATGGGGCTTTGTTTTTAGGTTCAAGAACAAATGTTTCATATGGAGATAAAGTAATAGGCACTAACCACACACTGCCCACTAAAACTGCTGCAAGATACACAGGTGGTTTGTGGGTAGGAAAATTTATTAAAACTTGTACTTATCAAAGAGTTTTAACAGATGAAGCTTCTACAAAAATTGGAGAATATTGTTCAAGACTTTGTGCGCTTGAGGGATTTTCAGGCCATGGAGAACAGGCAAATATTAGAATAAGAAGGTATGGTGGTAAAAACATAAAACCCTATGCATCAGCTGAGTAAGGAGAAGAAAATGAATTATCCAAGTACACCTAGCTTTAATCTAAATGGGAAAAGATCTTTAATAACTGGTGCAGGAAGAGGTATAGGCTTAGGAGCATCTATAGCTTTGGCTCAAGCAGGGTCAGAAATAGTTATGGTTTCAAGAACAGAAAAAGAATTAGTTCAACTTAATCAATATATTCAAGATTTAGAACTCAAATCTAAGTATAAAGTTTTAGACGTTACAGATGAAAAAAGTGTAGAGAATTTCATTTCTGAAGAAAAACCTTTTGATATACTTGTAAATAATGCAGGAACAAATATTCCATCTAGTTTAACTGATACCAAGATAGAAGATTTTGATTACGTGATGTCTCTTAATGTTAAATCCGTAATTAATCTTACAAAACAAGTGGTTTTAAAGATGTTGGATAATAATATTTGTGGTTCAATCATAAATGTTTCATCTCAAATGGGTCATGTAGGTGGTCCAAATAGAACAACATATTGCTCTACAAAGTTTGCAATAGAAGGTTTTACAAAATCTTTATCAATTGAATTAGCTCCAAAAGGTATTAGAGTTAATTCAATATGTCCAACTTTTATAAAAACACCTATGACAGAACCATTTTTAAAAGATGAAAAATTTAAAGAACAAGTTATATCAATGATTCCACTTGGAAGACTTGGTGAAATTGAAGATTTAATGGGGCCTTTTGTTTTTCTTGCATCTGACGCTTCATCTCTTATGACAGGATCAAGTTTACTTGTAGATGGGGGCTGGACTGCAAGATAAACCTTTTAATTTAGATACTAGGAGAAACAAATGAAAGCTATTTCAATAGGTTCAAATGGTGTGGAGATTATAGAGACATCGGAACCAATACCAAAAGTTCAGCAAGTATTAGTAAAGGTTTTTGCATGTGGTCTTAATCGCTCAGATTTACTTGAAACGCAAGGTCAGTCATTCGGGCATACTGGAGGTGAAACCAAAATACTTGGTGGAGAATTTGCAGGTGAAATAGTGGATTGTGGTGCAGAAGTAAAAAATTTAAAAATTGGTGATAAAGTCATGTGCAGAGGAGGCTCAGGTTGGGCAGAATATGCTTTAGCCCATTACAGACGTACTATACCTATAAATTCAGATGATTTAAATTGGGAGCAAGCAGCAACTATTCAAGGTAATTTGCAAACTATGCACGATGCAATAGTAACGAATGGAAAATTTTTATCAGGAAAAACCGTTTTTATCCAAGGTGCAAGTAGTGCTGTAGGATTAATTGGACTTCAGATATCAAAAGCATTAGGAGCTAGTCTAACTATTGGCTCTTCAATGAATGATGAAAGAAGGGGGAAACTTAAGCAATTTGGCGCTGATGAAGTAATAGATACTGGTAATGAAAATTGGTTAGAAGCTTTATTAGAACATACTGATGGAAAAGGCGTAGACATTTTAGTTGACATGCTTTCAGGTAACTTTGTCAATAAAAATATGGAAGCCACAAAAATAAATGGTCACATCATAAATATTGGACGTTTAGCAGGTATGAATGGAGATTTTGATTATGATCTTCATGCAAAAAGAAGGTTAAATTATATTGGGACAACAGGAAGAACAAGGTCTATTGATGAAAATGAAAAAGTTGCTAATTTAGCCAATAAAGATCTTTGGCATTTAGTTCTTGAAGGGAAAATTAGACATCATATTGATCAAGTATTTCCACTAAATGAAGCAAAATATGCATTAAATATAATGAATGAAAACAAACACTTTGGTAAATTAGTTCTTTTAATAAATTAATTATTTATGAAAAAAATTAAATGTAAATTTAATATAAATGGCAATCATAAAGATTTATTAATTTATGAAGAAAAACCACTTATCTATGTCATCCGAGATGATTATAACTTAAAAGGTACCAAGCTAGGATGCGGTTTGGAGCAATGTGGAAGTTGTGCAGTTATAATAGATGGTGAAAAAAAACTATCATGTAATATTTTAGCGAAAGATTGTGTAAGTTCTAAAATTACTACAATTGAAGGCTTAAGTTCGAATGATAATCTAAACAAAGTACAAGATTCATTTAAGAAGTATAATGCGGCTCAATGCGGGTACTGTACCAGTGGTATAATCATATCACTTTCTGCTTTATTTAATAAAAATCCAAAACCATCTAAAAAAGATATATTAAAATCTCTCGAGGGACAATTATGTAGGTGTGGTTCACATTCCGCAGTCTTTAAAGCAATACAAAATATAATAAAAAGCAATTAGACAATGAAAAACAACTTTTTAGAAACTGGTCCAAGTATAAAAAAATATAATAAGTTAACTGATTGGTTTTTATTAGATGAAGATAATAAAATAAAAATCAATTCTGGAAAGATCGATATAGGACAACATATTAGTTCTACTTTAGCATTAATATGTTCAAAAAATACTGGGGTAAAATATGAACAAATTGAGGTTAATAAATTAAATACAAAATTTTCACCTGATGAGGGTAAAACTGCCAGTAGTTTATCAGCCTCTCATTCTGGAACCGCTATAAAAGCAGCTTCCATAGAATTAAAAAATCAATTTTTTCAATACGTATTATCGAAATTTAACTCTAAATTAGATGATATTGATTTTGAAAATGGAGTAGCAAAAAAAAATGAATCAAATGAAAGTATATCCTATTGGGATTTTGCTAAAACTGAAATTTACAAAAATATTATTATTAAAGATATTGTAGAATTTGATAAGTATTCAATAAATCAAAATGATGATAATCAATCAATTGAACTGAAGACAATTCATAAA
>QCNN01000064.1 GCA_003213175.1 SAR116 cluster bacterium AG-426-B08
TTGTTTCATATATAACAAAAATAATACCAATGGAAATATTTAGAACAAGAAAATAATTGATCATGTCCTTTTCATCAGAGCAACCAAAAAAAAGAATTTTTTCAGGTATCCAGCCAACAGGCAACTTACATATTGGTAATTATTTAGGGGCTATAAAAAATTGGATTTCATTGCAGCAAGATAGTGAAACTATATACTCAATAGTTGATCTTCATGCATTAACGTTAGATTCCAATTTAGAAACATTAAATGAATCAGTTTATGAGGTAACTGCAGCTATTATAGCCTCAGGTATTGACCCACAAAAATCAATAATATTTAATCAATCTTCTGTAAAAGAACATTCTGAATTGTGCTGGGTATTTAACTGTGTAGCAAAAATGGGTTGGTTAAACAGGATGACACAGTTCAAAGAAAAAGCTGGTAAAAAGAGAGAAAACGCATCTGTTGGATTATATAATTATCCTATTTTGATGGCAGCAGATATTTTGTTGTATAGGGCTACGCATGTCCCAGTTGGTGATGATCAAAAACAACATTTAGAGCTTACAAGGGATATTGCGACATCATTCAATCATATTTTCAAAAACAATCTTAAAAATGATTTTTTCACCTTACCTGAACCAATAATTTCTGGACCAGCAAAAAGAATAATGAGCTTAAAGGATGGAACAAAAAAAATGAGTAAATCTGAGCTTTCAGATTTTTCAAGAATTAATTTAACAGACAATAGAGATAATATTGTAAAAAAAATCAAAAAAGCTAAAACAGATGCACTTCCTATACCTGAATTGGAAACAGAATTAACTTCTCGTTTTGAAGCTCAAAACTTGATAAATATATATGCTGGACTTGAAGACAAGTCACCTCAAATGGTTTTGGACGAGTATTCTGGAAAAGGTTTTGCTGATTTTAAAAAAGATTTGACTGAAATTTTAATTGAAAAAATTACTCCTATTTCTAATAATATGTTAAAATTACTTAAGGATAAACATGAAATAGAGAGAATTTTGACAGATGGAAGTTTAAAAGCACGAACTATTGCAGAAAAAGTAATGTGTGATATAAAAAAAATAATAGGATTTATTTAAACTCCTAAAAAAAAATGTATAATAGAAATTGAGTTCTAACTAATACGAGAGAGAAATATGTTTATTCAAACAGAAGATACACCTAATCCAAATACATTAAAATTTATGCCTGGTGTAGTTGTTTTAGAAAAAAATACAGTAGACTTTAGCTCAAAAAAATCTGCTTCTAAATCTAACCTTGCAAAAATGTTATTTAATGTTAACGGGGTAAAAAGAGTATTCCTTGGTAGCGATTTTATTTCTGTCACAAAAAGTGAAGATTTAGATTGGGATATATTAAAACCCTCCATATTAACCGCCATAATGGAGCATTTTGCAAGCGGAAAACCTATAATTGAAATTGAAAATAATACAAAAATTGAATCAGAAAATGATACTGAAGTTGTAAAACAAATAAAAGAATTAATTGATCAACGAGTAAGACCAGCTGTGGCCATGGATGGAGGGGATATATCTTTCTGTTCTTTTGATCAAGGTATTGTGACTTTAGAGATGAAAGGTGCTTGTGCTGGTTGTCCATCTAGTACAGCGACATTAAAAATGGGTATTGAAAATATGTTGAAACACTATATCCCTGAAGTCATTGAAGTTAGAGCCGCAGAACTATAAAAGTATAATTTTAAATGGGAAAAAAAAATCAATAATAAATATTATTTTCAAGTTCCTCTTTCCATTATTCTTCTTTTATTAGGCCTTGTAGGGCCAGGTTTTTGGAAGATTGAATCGCCAACTTTTAATGTAAATAAGAGATTTTTAGACACACGTTCCACCTTAGACTTGAGAGAACTTAACTTAGAGAAAATTGAGTTAGATAAAAAATTTTTAAACTCAAAAGTTACATCAAGAGATCTTTTTAATAAAGAGATAGCAATTGCTTGGTCGTCACATATCTATGATAATGCAAGAAAACAATTGGATATACCTCAGATGTTTTTTTCTCAATTACCTAGTGATCTTAAATCTTATGAAATAAAAAAAAGAAAAAAGTTATTTATAAGCATAATGTTACCATTATTAATAAGAGGTAATGATATTGTAAATTATGAAAGAAAAAAATTAAAAAAAATTTTTAAAAATTTGGACTTAAAATTTTTGCAAACTTTTTGTGTAAAATATAAAGTATCAATTGACAAATGTATGGTCAACAACATTAATACAAAAAAAGATTTGGAAAAACTAAAGGATGAATTACTAACAAAAATCAATACATTTCCCTTATCAATGATGTTAGCACAAGCCGCAATAGAGAGTGGATGGGGGTTATCGAGATTTGCGCAAAGAGGAAATGCTTTGTTTGGTCAATGGACATGGAATCAAAATCAAGGAATAAAACCAAAAGATAACATAACTGCTAAGTTTGCAGTGAGAAGTTTTAAAAATCTTCAAGACTCTGTTAACTCATATATATTAAATTTAAATACCCACCGTGCATATGAAAAATTAAGAAAATATAGAAAATTAATGATGATGAAGGATAAACTTTTTGAAGGAAAAAAGTTTGCTAAATATTTGGATAGATACGCAGAAATAGGCTATGATTATGTTTTAAAAGTTATAAGTATGATTGAAAGTAATAAGTTTGAAGATTTCGATAATTTAAAACTTAAATTGACAAGTTAATATTCTACTTTGTTAGAAACTGTTTACCAAACCATCGCCATCTTCCATTTGATGCTTCCATAGTACAATTTATTCTGCCTCTTGCTCTGGGAAAGGATCTATTCATCCTTACTTCTATTCTGCTTCTGCCAATTCTGGTGGTTTTTGTGCTAATTTTATCACTAGCAAAACATCTAACAATTTTTTCAGGAGAATTATTTTTTGTGAGTGTGAAACCAAAATTAGGAGGATTTTGTGTTAGTAATGGATTTCTTGGGGAAACGTCTATCACTTCAAGTGGAAGAGCATTTATTGCAAGTTTTAACCTATCTAAACCTCCATAATTTTCATTCATTGCAAATCTAGGAAGTTCAAATAGTCCAGCTGAAAAATGTGCAACACCAGAGTGTTGACCAAATGCTGCAACAAAATCGCTTTCCTTAATAACTTCAATTGTTTCAATATCATATTCTCCATATGGATAAGCAAATAGATTAGGTTTAAAGCCTAATTCGTTAATGAATCTACTATTAGAATGATTAATTTCGTTGATTTTTTCTTCCTTCGACAATCTGTGCATGTGCGGATGAGTTTTTGTTTGACTACCTATTGTAACTCCGTGATCCATTAGTTCTCTAATTTGATCCCAGTTCATGTAATTTTTTAATCTTTGGTCAATTACGTCAGTCGAAACAAATAAAGTAAAAGTAAAACCATTTTTTTTTAATATTGGCCAAGCATTCTTATAAACAGATAGATAAGCATCATCTATAGTGATAGCAACACTTCTATCAGGAATTTGTTCCTCGTTTTTTATAGCTTTTACAATTTTATTTAGGTTTAAAACATGATATTCCTCTCTATTTAACTCATCAATATGATTTATAAATTGTTGGAGTGTGATGTTGGTTGATGGATGCGTTGTTTCACCAAATCTGTGATACATCAGTATATTTGCATAATTTACTTTTTTTATATTTAAACTTTGTTCTTCAGCATAAACATTTGTAAAAATAAAAATAAACTTAGATATAATTAA
>QCNN01000065.1 GCA_003213175.1 SAR116 cluster bacterium AG-426-B08
GTTTTGCATCCTCGTTTTTAAATTCTTCATTTGCTTCAGCAAAAATTTCTAATGCTTCTGGAACTGAATTTCTATTTATTTCATATTCTCTTAAATAAATTACATTATGATCTGGCGATGGTGCTCCATATACAGTTCTAAAAACTTCTGGACCAATTAAGTCTGCACTTTGATCATTTTCTCGTTCTTTCATAAGTTCAACCATTTTTGGATTTTTCATGTAAGACTCAAAAGATTTAGTTGCTTCTGTCAAGCTAGGATAAACATTTGTAAGCATTATGGTTCCATTCATTTCACCACCTACAGCTTTACTTATTCGAGATTTAGCTCCGCCTTCAACAGCTATGTCACTAAATCTTTTAACTCTAGACATAACGATATCAGTTTTTCCAGGATAAGGTTTAATTAACCTTCTTGATACTACAGTCATTTTTCTCTCCTATTAAATAATTATGCTATTTTATAATGATAATTATTATCGAATTTAATTATGAATTTAAGTTAAAAATGTTATAAAGAAATAACAACGAATATTTATTTAAAAAGTGCCTATTAATTACACAGAAATTGTCAAAACTCTTCCTTCTACAGTTCCATTTGTTGGTCCTGAGGCGCAAGAGAGGCTTTTGGATAAAATTTTTGATGCCAGAATTGGTGCGAATGAAAGTGTTTTTGGACCTTCTCTCAAGGCATTGAAGAAAATGAATGAGGCAATGAATGGTATATGGATGTATGGCGATCCAGAAAATTATGATTTAAAAAAAGCAATTGCAAAAAAACATAACCTTAGTCCAGAAAATATTCTAGTTGGAGAAGGTATAGATGGAATTCTTGGTTACTTGGTTAGATTGTTTGTTGAAAAAGGAGATAATGTTGTAACTACTGATGGTTCTTATCCTACGTTTAATTACCATGTAAATGGTTTTGGAGGTATCTTAAAAAAATGTAAATTTAAAAATGATTTCGAAAACTTAGACGAATTACTTGAAAAAGCCAATAGTTGTAAAGCAAAAATTATGTATGTATCAAATCCAAATAACCCTATGGGAACCCTTAATAGTGCTCTGTCAATTCAAAATACCATTAACGGTCTCAATGACAGTACGATTCTTTGTCTAGATGAGGCTTATGCAGATTTTGTGGCCGAAGAATCATTACCTCAAATTAGTGTTGACAATAAACAAGTTTTAAGAATGAGGACATTTTCAAAGGCGTACGGACTAGCTGGTGCGAGAGTAGGCTATACTATTGGACATCCTGATTTAATTTCTAGTTTTGATAAAGTAAGAAATCATTTTGGCATGAATAGGATCTCTCAATTAGGGGCTTTATTCTCTTTGGAAGACAAAAATCATTTGAATAATGTTTTAATAAAAGTAAAGGAATCTCTTCAAAAATTAGAAATAATTGCAATTAAAAATGGTTGTAAAGTTATACCATCAAGCACCAATTTTATAGCTATAGATTGTGGATTCGATGGCGTATTTGCAAAAAAAGTTTTAAATAGTTTAATTTCTAATGGTATATTTGTTAGAATGCCTTTTACTAGTCCAGAAAATCGTTGTATAAGGGTTTCAGCAGGAACTGAAGATGATATGAAATTATTTGAAAAGTTTTTTCCTATTGCTTTAAAAGAGGCAAAAGAATTGTAATTTAGATAAAATGGAGAAATATAATGTTACAAGATTATCCTAACACTCAACTTTTTATTGATGGTGAATGGCGAGATTCAGTATCAAAAGAAACGTTAGAAATTATTAACCCAGCAACTGAGGAAGTTATAGGTAAACTATCTCATGCAAGAAAAGAAGATTTAGATATTGCTCTTAATGCTGCCGACAAAGCCTTCCAAGACTGGAAAAATGTGTCTGCTTATGAACGTTCAAAAGTTTTAAGAAAGGCTGCTGATTTAGTCCGAGAAAGAGCAGATTATATAGCTAAGTTAATGACCATGGAACAGGGAAAACCATTAGTTGAAGCTAAAATGGAAACTCTAGGTGCAGCTGATTCTATTGATTGGTATGCAGAAGAGGGAAGAAGAGCTTATGGAAGAATTATACCATCAAGAGCTCAAGGTATTTATCAATTTGTATTTAAAGAGGCTGTAGGGGTAGTCGCTGCTTTTACACCATGGAATTTTCCACTTAATCAAGTTGTAAAAAAAGTTGCAGCAGCTTTTGCTGCGGGATGTACGGCAATTGTTAAGGGGCCTGAAGAAACACCTGCTAGTGTTGCTGAATTAATTAAAGCTTTTGATGAGGCTGGTATGCCTAAAGGATCTCTTAACCTTGTATTTGGTATTCCTGCTGAGATTTCAGAATATTTAATACCTCATCCTATAGTAAGAAAAGTAACATTTACAGGATCTACTGCCGTAGGTAAACAATTAGCTGCCCTTGCTGGCGCTCATATGAAAAGAGTTACAATGGAGCTTGGTGGTCATTCGCCTGCAATTGTTTGCGGTGATGCAGATGTAGACGTTGCAGTAAAAATCTTAAGCGCGAATAAGTTTAGAAATGCTGGACAAGTATGTATTTCACCGACTAGATTTTTAATTCATGACTCAGTCTATGAACAATTTTTGGATGGCTTTATTAAAAAAGCAGAAGAAGTTAAAATTGGAAATGGACTTGAAGAGGGAGTAAAAATGGGACCTTTAGCTCATGATAGAAGATTGACAGCTATCGAGGAATTTGTCGCTGATGCAGTTGAAAAAGGAGCAAAAATTCATACTGGAGGAAAACGATATGGTAATAAAGGATATTTCTTTGAACCTACTGTTATGACCGACGTTAGCAATGACTCCAGAATTATGAATGAAGAGCCTTTTGGACCATTAGCCCCAATATCATCATTTAGCTCCATGGATGAAGTTATTGAAGAGGCAAATCGATTAGATTATGGACTAGCAGCATATGCTTATACTAAGTCTGCAAAAACAGCTCAAGAACTTGGATCTGGAATAGAAAGTGGTCAAGTTTCTATAAATCATCATGGCTTAGGCTTAGTAGACACTCCTTTTGGTGGAGTTAAAGACTCTGGCTATGGTTCAGAGGGTGGCCCAGAGGGCTTAGATGCTTACATGACTATAAAACTAGTCTCTCAAACTGGCCTATAAAAAATATTTGACTATTTATGGAGCATTTTAAATTTCAATGCTCCATATATATGTTCGTGTAAAATTAATCTTGTTACTATTTAATAAATTGTTAGTATTAAATTGTAAGGATTATTATGAACTTTGTATCTGCACCACTTCCATTAAATGAAGAGAGACGAGCGCAAGCTGTTGCACGAACTGGCCTAATGGACTCAAATCAAGCTGAACTTTTTAATGTCTATTGTGAAATAGCTAAGGATATTACTGGCTATGAAACAGTGCTTTTTCAGCTTTTTGGAGCTGAAGATAGATGTATCATGGCAGAAATTCCTCAAGATAGTAGTCAAGTTCAAAATAATTATAGTAGAAGGCCTAAGGAAGGAAGTGTTTGTGCATATGTTCTTTTGGATAGTAAACCATTATTAGCTTTTGATATTTCAAAACATGAAATTACCAAAAGGCATCCTAATGATAAAAAAGTAAAAAGCTATATAGGTTTTCCAATTATTAATAAAGATAATTATGCTTTAGGCATGGTCTGCCTAATGACTTTTTCAGAAATAAAATATGTAGAACAAGATAAAATAGA
>QCNN01000066.1 GCA_003213175.1 SAR116 cluster bacterium AG-426-B08
TTCCAATTATACCTATTTTATAATTTGTGTGATTATTCATTTTTATTTTTCACAATATTAAACCTGCTCTTCCGATTATGTTACCTTTTTCTATATCTTGATGTAAAGTTTCTGCTCCTTCAAAATTGGATTTTCTAGATATTAGAGGATCAATTAATCCTCTAGAAAATAAATTTAAACTTTCAACAACTTCTTGTTTACTGCAATATTTGGAACCAATTATTTCTAATTCTTTCTGTAGCATTGTATTAGAACTAGAGACAAAGTTTTCACCACTACCTCCCAAAGTGACTAATCTACCTCCATTACCTAATAATGATACACCAAGTTCAAGTGAAGATTTACTGGATACAAAATCTATAATTCCGTCTAGCTTCTCACCTTTTGTAAATTCATCTATTTTTTGAAAAATATTCTCATCCTTTGGTGATATTGAAAATAAAGAACCATTTTTATTACAATGAATGAATTTTTCTTCTTTTATTTCAAATCCGACAGCCGAAATATTTGCCAATTTTAGCATTTTTAGCATATGAATTCCAAGCCCCCCACCTGCTCCTATGACACCAACTTTATCAACAGATGTAAAACGACCTTTCTTTATAACTTTAAATGGAGTTGCGATTGCATCACATATAATTGCAACTTCTAAAAGATTTTTTTTGTAATCTATTGAGTCAGGGATTGGAATAAAGTTTTTAACAGGTAAACTGATGTATTCAGCATATCCACCATTTATTTGCCTACCAATATAACCATTAAAATTAGTACAAAGTGTTTCTCTATCTAATCTACACCACTTACAATCACCGCATGTTAAATAAAAATATGCAGTCACTGGCATTCCTATTTTTAAGTTGGAATTTCTATCATTTATTTCCACAATTTCTGCTACAATTTCATGACCAATTATAATAGGATAATTAGCTTTAATTCTTCCAGTTTTAACATGTTGTATGGTTAATCCCGATCCACATGCAAGAACCCTTGCAACAGCATAACCATTCAAGGGTGTAGGATCATCTATTCTTTCTAATGAAAATCTCTGGTTAGGGCCATTAAGAATTAGGGCTTTCATTATTAATCTGACTGAATTTTAACGATTTCACTTTCTATATGATCGTTAATTTCAATTTTTTCATTGATTTTACTTGAAGCATCCATTGCCATGGTCATAACTAAGTTTTTATGACCGTCTTCAGCAGAAGCATGAGGGGTTTCTGTTCCAACGTATAGTCTTTGAAACCATGAATTTGTTTCTTCTCTCATTGGCCCCCATAATTGATTATTATATATATCCCCAGGTGGATAGGATGTTAAAAAATCAACATGTCTATTATCAGCAGGATTATAGCCTGAAGGATTGTAACCATGACCTTGTGGCTTTTCACTTGCTAAAACTAAATCTCTATGCGTATCTTCAATATCTATAACTCCCTCTGTTCCAACAATTCCAATTTCTAATCCATAAACTGATCCAGGCCAAACTGTTGGCAGAGCCCAACTAATGTTCATGCTAAAGATAGCATCATCATCCATCGTGAATATACCAAAAGTAGAATCTTTAGTTCCATGACTTTGAAGTTTTTTATCCACAGATTGTGCGAATATTGTTTTAGGGTATTTACCTTCCATAAGCCATAAAGACATATCCATGCTATGGGTCCCTGAAACTACCATAGGTGTTAGATTTTTTCTCTCATTCGTCCTTCTCACTGTAGCTATAGGAACCATACTATTCATAAAAGCTCTTGTCACAACTGGTAACATCACCTATTTTATTATCCATTAATTTTTGTTTAACTGCTAAAAATCTTCTTCTAAATCTTTGTGTATATCCTAGAACAGCATCAACATTCGATGACCTTATTTTGTCAAGCACCTCTCTACTTTCACTTAAATCTGTAGCAAGGGGCTTTTCTATAAAAAGTGAAGAGTTTTTTTCCAAAGCAGACATGATTGGTCCAAAATGATGGTTTTCATCTGTTGCAACTATAACAGCATTCACTTCTGGTCTTTTCAATAGTTCTGTATAGCTTTCAGTAAAAAAAATCAGCTTTACAATCTTGCAGTAATTTGTGACCTAATTCTTTGTTGATATCACAAAGTCCTATCCATCCTACTCCAGGATAATCTCTTGCCATGATTGCTCTGATTCTACCTATAGTTCCGCAACCAACTACAGCAAGTCCAATTTCCTTTTTATCTGACATAAAAATCTCCTTTAAAATTTTTAATTTAATAATTCTTTCATTATATTATCTTTTGTATAAGGCATTGTTTTTATTCTTTGACCTAAAGCATTACACAATGCATTTGAAATAGCTCCTCCTGTTGGTCCCGCAACAACTTCTCCAACTCCTAGATATGGATAACCTTCCCGATTAATTACACTTGTCTTGATTTCTGGAATGTTATCAAAGCCTATAATTTTATAATTACTCCAATCTTTAGAAATAATTTCATGTGTGTCATATTTAACTTCTTCATAAAGACACCAACTTGATGCCTGAATTAGACCACCTTCAGCTTGAAATCGAATTCCATCGTTATAGGCTACTTCTCCAGCGTCAATTGATATCCATGCTTTCAAAAGCTCTATTTCCACATCATCTGTAACAGATAGCTCTATGCCAACTGCACAATAAGCAGCCAAGTTTTTATATCTTGAAAAACCTATTCCTCTGAAACATCCTTGCTTCTCTTTATCCAAACTCATTTGACCTCTTAAGTCTAACAAGACATCCCTACCCCTCTTATCATCAAGATGATTTAATCTAAAGTCAAAGGGGTCAATTTTTGCTAATTGTGCCATTTCGTCAAGAAAAGACTCTAAAGCTGTAACATTTGCAAATGCACCTAATGTTCTTAATGCAGAGGTTCTAAGAGGTAAATCATGAACTAAATTTTTAACTAATCTTTTTTCTTTAAAGTTATAAATTGGGTCTAAGTTTCGATGAATACCCATGTGAGGAGCTGTTTTAGGAGTAGATTTTCTTTTAATAAAATCATCATTTACTAATTTATAACTCACAAAATTATAAAGCTCTGATAAGGACGGTCTTGTCATGTAAGTGTCTGAGAATACTTCGTGAGACCAATATATAATTTTTCCTTTTTTATCAATAGTTGATGTTAATTTATTGATTGATGCACTACCATAAGGCTCCCAACAATGCTCATCTTCTCTAGTCCATTTCAACAAAATATGTTTGTTTGGAAATGACTTTGCAATAAAAGCTGCTTCAAATGCAACGTCATCAGCTCCGTTATGACCATAACAACCTGAGCCTGGAGAGTATTTTAAATTAATATTCTCTTGAGATGTCACAAGAGCCTTCGATAAAGTTGATTTAAGATCATATATACCCTGACTATGAGTATAAATGTTATATTTTTTATTCTCAAAGATTGCACAAGCTGCAGACGGCCCTATTGAGCCATGCATTAAATAAGGTCTATTAAATGTAATTGTTTTTGAACTATAATTTGAATTTCCATCAAAGTTTTTTAAAACTGGAATTCTCTCAAATGCAGCCTCTCCTCCATCCTTTACTAATAAGCTATCTTTTTCATTTTCATTAATAGAAGTAA
>QCNN01000067.1 GCA_003213175.1 SAR116 cluster bacterium AG-426-B08
ATTTTTAAAAGTAAAGAAAAAGACTTCAATGTAAGCGACGGGATTTTTGATATTGAACCACGTAAAGATATCATAGCAAGAGTTGTTAGATGGCAATTAGCAAAAAAACGATCTGGTAATCATAAAGTTAAATCAAGAAGTGAAGTTAAGTCTACTACCGCAAAAATTTACAGACAAAAGGGTACAGGAAGGGCTAGACATGGACCTTCATCAGTTGTTCAATTTAGAGGTGGTGGAGTTGTACACGGACCAGTTGTTAGAAATCACAGTCACAAATTACCAAAAAAAATAAGATTATTGGGTTTAAAGTCTGCACTATCTTTAAAAGCTAAAGGGGGAAATTTGAATATTTTAGAGAATGACAAATTTGATGGCAAGACTAAAACCTTTGAAAAAGCGATTAATAAATCGTCTTTAAAAAATATATTGATTGTCGCAAGTAAAAAAGACGATGAAAAAAACATTTACTTTGCAATTAAAAATATACCAAATGTAGATTTGATAAGCCAAATAGGTCTCAACGTATATGATATCGTTAAAAAAGAATATTTGTTAATCACTGAACAAGCAATTAATGAAATTGAAGAAAGATTAAAATGAAAATAAAAGAACAAATAAAGAAAGCTTCTCAAATTGATTTAAACAAGTCTTACAAGACTATCTTGAAGCCAGTTATTACTGAAAAAGCGACCAAGTTGTCTGAGTTTAATAAAGTTGTTTTTTTAGTCTCCGAAAGTAGTAATAAGCTTGAAGTTAAGTATTCAATCGAAAAGATATTCTCAGTTAAAGTAAGGTCAGTTAACATCATTAACATTAAAGGTAAATCCAAGAGATTTAAGGGGATCATGGGTAAACGTAATGACATAAAAAAAGCAATAGTAACTCTAGAAACAGGTAACACTATTGATCTATCAGCTGGAGTTTAAATTAATGGCGTTAAAAAAATATAATCCGATGACACCTGGTCAAAGAGGGCTTGTATTAATTGATAGAACTTCTCTTTTCAAAGGTAAACCAGTTAAAAAGTTAACAGAAGGTTTAACTAAAACTGGTGGAAGAAATAATACAGGTAGAATTACATCATGGCAGAAAGGTGGAGGTCATAAACGAAAGTATAGAATTATAGATTTTAAAAGAAATAAAGATGATATTGATGCAAATGTTGAAAGAATAGAATATGATCCAAATAGATCAGCTTTTATTGCTCTAATTAAATATAAAGACGGAGAACTTAGTTATATCATAGCTCCACAGAAACTTAGGGTTGGAGATAATGTGGTTTCTTCAAATAAGGCTGATATTAAACCTGGGAACTCAATGCCTCTCTCATCTGTGCCAGTTGGAACAATAATACATAATGTTGAGCTCAAGCCAGGTAAAGGTGGACAGTTGGCTAGATCAGCTGGTTCTTATGTTCAAGTAATTGGTAAAGACTTGGCTTACTCTATACTGCGTCTAACATCTGGTGAGGTTAGGCTAGTCTTATCAAGTTGTAGATGCTCAATAGGAGCAGTTTCAAATCCAGATAATCAAAATCAAAATCTGGGTAAAGCGGGTAGAAACAGATGGTTGGGAAAAAGACCAAGTGTGCGTGGTGTTGCTATGAACCCAATTGATCATCCACATGGGGGTGGAGAAGGTAGAACATCAGGTGGAAGACATCCGGTTACTCCTTGGGGTAAGCCAACAAAAGGTAAAAGAACGAGAAATAACAAAAAAACTGATAAGTTAATAATAAGAAGAAGAAATAAAAAATAGGATTTAATTATGACAAGATCTGTTTGGAAGGGACCATTTGTAGATGGTTATTTGTTAAAAAAAGCTGATGCTGTCCGCGACTCTGGAAGAAATGATGTAATTAAGACATGGTCTAGACGTTCAACAATTTTACCACAATTTGTGGGTCTCACTTTTGGTGTGCATAACGGAAAAAAATTTATACCAGTAACTGTATCTGAAAATATGGTTGGTCACAAATTTGGCGAATTTTCTCCGACCCGAACCTTTTTTGGACATTCTGCTGATAAGAAAGTGAAAAGGTAATTCAAATGTCTAAAGCCAAAAATATTAGAAGAGAAAAAGATAATGAGGCTAAAGTAGTACTTAAAAATCTACGAATTAGTCCTCAAAAGCTCAACTTGACACTTCAAATGATTAGAAAAGAAAAAGCTGATAAAGCTGTATCTATACTTCAGTTTTCAAGAAAAAGAATTGCTAAACAGGTGGAAAAAGCTCTTAGGTCAGTAATAGCAAATGCAGAAAACAATCATTCACTAGATATAGATAGATTATATATTAAAGAAGCTTTTGTAGGCAAAAGTATCGTTATGAAAAGATTTCATGCAAGAGCTAGAGGAAGAGGGGCAAGAATTTTAAAGCCTTTTTCACATTTGACAATAATCCTCTCAGAAGAAAGTGGAGAAAAATAAATGGGACAAAAAACAAAACCATTGGGTTTTAGACTTGGTATCAATAGAACTTGGGATTCTAGGTGGTTTGGTACAAAAAATTATCCTGATTTACTTCATCAAGATTTAAAACTTAGAAAGTTTTTATTTCAAAAACTTAAAGCCGCTGCTCTTAGTAAAATAGTTATTGAGAGACCAGCAGGTAAAACAAGAGTTACTATTTATGCAGGAAGACCAGGTTTAGTTATTGGTAAGAAAGGTCAAGATATAGAAGGTCTCAGAAAGGATTTAGAAAAAAAATCTGGAACGGAAGTTAATCTAAATATAGTTGAGGTAAGGAAGCCTGAATTAGATGCAAAACTTGTAGCAGAATCTGTAGCTCAACAGTTAGAAAGAAGAGTTGCTTTTAGAAGGGCAATGAAAAGAGCTGTTCAAGCCGCCCTTAGACTTGGTGCTCAAGGAGTGCGAATTAATTGTGCTGGAAGATTGGGTGGGGCAGAAATAGCAAGAACAGAATGGTATAGAGAAGGTCGTGTGCCCTTGCATACACTTAGAGCAGATGTAGATTATGGAGAAGCCACAGCATTTACTACTTACGGTGCAACTGGTGTTAAAGTTTGGATTTTTAAGGGTGAAATCATGGAACATGACCCACTTGCTCAAGACAAAAAATTAAATAATAAAAACCCTAATCAAATATAGCAGAGATTTAGATGTTACAACCTAAAAGAACAAATTACAGAAAAGCACATAAAGGACGTATTCATGGCTTTGCAAAAGGCGGAACTGCTCTTAATTTTGGTTCTTATGGTCTTAAAGCTACAAAGCCAGAAAGAGTTACTGCTAGACAGATTGAGGCAGCAAGAAGAGCAATTACACGACATTTAAGAAGAACTGGAAGGTTGTGGATAAGAATATTTCCTGATGTGCCAGTTTCAAAAAAACCCGCAGAAGTTAGAATGGGAAAGGGTAAAGGTACACCTGAATACTGGGTTTGCAGAGTTAAGCCAGGTAAAATAATGTTTGAGCTTGATGGAGTATCAGAAATTGCTGCTAAAGAAGCATTAAGTTTAGCTGCCGCAAAACTCCCGTTAAATACTAAATTTGTAAAAAGATTTGGTGAATAAAGGATAGATTATGCCTAAACACAAAGCTAAAGATTTGGTAAC
>QCNN01000068.1 GCA_003213175.1 SAR116 cluster bacterium AG-426-B08
TCAAAAAATATTTTCAATGCACTATCTAATAAATTTTTTTTAATATTTGGAAAATGAACATTTACTATTTTAGTCAATGTCTCTAAATCAGGAAATTTTATGTAATGAAAAAAACATCTTCTAAGAAATGCTTCAGGTAATTCTTTTTCATTATTAGATGTAATTATTACAATTGGTCTTTTTTTTGCTTTTACTATCTTTCCAGTTTCATAGACATAAAACTCCATTTTATCTAATTCTTGTAGCAAGTCATTTGGAAACTCTATGTCCGCTTTGTCAATTTCATCTATTAATAATACTGATCTATCGTCACTTTCAAATGATGACCAAATCTTACCTTTTTTAATATAATTAGAGATGTCATCTATCTTTTGCTTGTTTAATTGACTATCTCTTAATCTTGTTACGGCATCATATTCATAGAGTCCTTGTTGTGCTTTCGTAGTCGATTTAATGCTCCATTCTATAATTTCTAATTTTAAACTTTTTGCAATTTGTCTTGCTAATTCTGTTTTACCTGTTCCTGGTTCACCTTTAACTAACAATGGTTTTTCAATATTAATAGCTGCATTAACTGCCACTGAAAGATCTTTTGTAGATATGTATTCGCTTGTACCTTTAAATTCCATTATTTATATTACTCCAATAGATTAAATTATACTCTTCCTTATAAACTTTAGACGTTTCATTTCGTTATCTAAAGACTTGATTAAATCAGGACCTATCTCACAACAACCTCCAACAAAACTACACCCAGAATTAAACCATCTAATTCCATAGTCTACAAACATTGATGGATTAACATCAATTCTTTTTTCAAGAACATCAACTGACATTCCAGGTTTTAAGTTTTCAACTGTTTTAAAACCATTAGGAAACACACCATACGGTAATGAAAATTTTTTAAAAATTTCTATAGAATGTTCTACAACCTCAAATTGACAGCAGTTAATTGAAAATCCTAATAATTTTTTGTTCTGAAAATTTGCGCAAGCATCAAATAATTTTTCTCCCGATATAAGCCTCTTACCGTCTTTTTCCGACACACAGAAACTCATTAGAATAGGCTTTCCAATTAAGCTTGAAGCTTCATAAGCAATAAGTGCCTCACTTATTGAAGACATGGTTTCACAAATAAAAAAGTCGACATCATTTTTTTGAATATTGACTATTTCTTTGTAAGTTTCTAAGGCTTCCTTTTTACTAATTCCAAGTTTCGATTTATAGCTTCCTTCCAGAGGAGGTAAACAACCTGCTATTTTGACATCTTTATATTTTAAATTGCTATTCAAGGCTTCCTTAGCTGCCTTTATTGACTGAAGTTGAAGTTCTTCAAACTTATTTTCAAGGTCAAGTCTTTTTAATCTTTGAGGAGTACATGAATATGAGTTAAGACTTATTACTGATGCACCTGCATCTAAAAATTCTTTATGCAATTCCATAATTGAATTAGGATTATCAATTAATACCTTAGATGACCAAAGTGGATCTTTTTCATGAGAGTTTCTTTTAACAAGCTCTTGCCCCATACCTCCATCAAATAATGTAACTTTTTGCAAAATTTAACTCCTAATTTTCACCAGATTTTTTTATTAAAAACAAAAAAGGTATTGTTATAATACTTACACATGCAAATAATTTAAATGCATTTATATATCCAATCATGAGACTTTGTCTATTTAATTCCTTGGTTAAATTAGCGATAGTTACTTCACTTAAATTGTTCATATTTTCTGGTGCCAAATTAAGAATAATTCCTTCATTCCAATTTGTAACTAAAGAGCTTATATATCCAAAATTAATTTGACCTGTATGTAAAACAACTGCAACACAGCAGGCTATAAAAATACTTGATGCAAGATTTCTAATTAAATGAAACATGGCTGTGGCTTCGCTATAATAATTTTTATTCATAGTTGTAAATGTTAAAACGCTTATTGGCGGCCAGGCAAGTCCAACTCCAATACCTTGAATAAAACTTGCTAAACCCACTTCATAAAAAGTCATATCTATATTAAAAGTTGACATATACCAACCAGCATAAGCTTGAAGGGAAAAGGCGACGGTTAATGAAAGTCTTGGATCTAACCTACCCGCAAAGGCCATTATCAAAAACCCAAGAAATGTCCCCAAACCTCTTGTTCCCATTAATAGACCAATAATTGATTGAGGGTAACCTTTTAATTCTTGCAGAATGGTAGGAAAAATGACTACAGGCACAAAGTTTAACATTCCAAAAAAGAAAATTAATATTAAGCCTAATGAATAGTTCCAATCACGAAAGATATTTAAATTAATAAATGGTCTTTTATATGTAAGGCTATGAGTAATAAAAATATAAAAACTCAGAATACAGATGAACAATTCTATATATGTCTCTGCACTATCAAACCATCCATTTCTTTCACCTCTATCAAGCATTATTTGCAAAGACGCTACAGATATAGCTAAAAAAATAAATCCTATCCAATCAAAACTTTCTCGAAGTTTGTTTCTATAAATAGGTACTGTAATAATAACCATTATCAAAGCAATTATACAAAAAGGTATAAGAGTATAAAAAACCCATCTCCAATTAAGAAGCTCGCCTAAATATCCACCTAATGTTGGAGCTATAACTGGACCTAGAATTGTTCCCATACCCCATACTGCCATAGCCAATGATCTTTGTTTTTGAGGAAAAACTCCTAATACTAAGGTTTGACATAATGGAGGTAATGGAGCACCAAATGCTCCCTGAGCAAATCTAGCAAAAACTATTTCTTCTAAGTTATCTGAAATACCACAATAAAATGTAGCAAACATAAACCCAAGCACACTAAAAAGTAATATATTTTTTATTTCATATCTGGTTGCCAACCAACCAGCTAGGGGAGTAAAAATTGCTGTAGCAACAATATTTCCAGTAATAGCCCAAGTTATTTGATCCTGCGTAGCAGACATCGTACCACGCATATCAGGTAAAGCAATAGCGGCAATAGTTACCGCCATAGCATATAACATAGTAACAAATGTTGCTGTACCTAAGATGAACCATTTAAAAGATGCATCATTTTCTGATAAAATTATGTTCATCTTTTTAATTTATAAAATGTCAAAAATTTTTGAAAAAGGCTTTAGTATAATTGGAACTTTTCTCTCAAATTCTGTATCAATTTTCACTGATACAGTCATTCCTAATCTCAATTTCTTAGAGGGATATTTTAAAATGTTTTTTTCAGTAGGTTCTAAAATTTTAAATCTAACTGGTAACCTTTGAACTACCTTGACCCAGTTTCCGGATGAGTTTTGAGCTGGTAAAATTGCAAATTCTGACCCAGTTGCTGGACTTATACTCTCCACAATCGCATTCCATTTTAAATCTGGAAATGTATCAGGAACGAAAGTTGCTTTCTGACCAACTTCAATATTTGTCATTTGGGTTTCTTTTAAGTTGGCCTCAAGGTAAATTTTACTTTGTTCTATGATAACAAAAAGGTTTTGACCTTTTTTTATGAATTCACCACTCTCTA
>QCNN01000069.1 GCA_003213175.1 SAR116 cluster bacterium AG-426-B08
TTTGCTTCTAATATTTCGCCGTCATTAATATTAGCATCTTTTAATTTATCAAAATCTGATTTATTTATTTTATCAGGATTTAATGTTAACTTTTCAGCATAATTTAGAATAGCCAACTCTTTACCTTTAAATATTTTTTTAGGGTCTTTTTTACTAAGGGCTATTTTGATTTTATCACTTTTTTCTTTGTTATTTATCAAATAACAAGCATTTTTCCAATGATTGTCAAAAGAGTAACTACAATTATTTATAATTGATACGTATGAGCTAATTGTTTCTTGAAACCATTCAGGAATAGTGTTTTTCTTGTCATGTAATACAGATTTGTATAGCGCCATGTGTCCTTTCATAGTACTTGGTCTCAAAGAGTGAACTCTTAATACGTTATCAACTGTGTTGTGAGGAGTTTTAGCTATATCAAGAGCTAATTTTAATTCTTCATCTGCGTCCTTATCTTTTATCATTTTAATCCAAGCTGACATTTAAATTCCTTCTATTAAAAAAAGGGTGCTTATTTGCACCCTTAATTTATTATAAGAGATTATATTATAATCCCCATTTTTTTGCAGTTTTTTTAAAAAAACCTTTTGCTGTTTTAATTTTTATCCAGTGATTTACAAAATTAATCCAAACCTGATCCCCTTGAGGTAAAAGCATAGCCAGTGGAGTTGGAGATCTAGGCGCATCAACTTTAACTTCTTTTACGTTTTTGTATTTAGCTTTTAATGTTGATCCTTCTAGATTAGATGTGACAAAGACGTCTGCTCTCCCTGCTAAAACCTCTTGATATCCTCTTGCAGGAGCTTCGACACTTTTTATACTAGCGTTTGGAAACCACGACTTTACCATTGGCTCCATTGCTGTACCTAAAGTTGTAGCAATTTTAACACCTGATTTATTAATTGAATCCCATCCATCAAATTTACTAACTTTATCATCAGTTGTAAAAGGCTTAAAATTTACAGAAAGATAACTTTCTGAAAAACCAGCTGCTTTCATTCTAGAAGCTTTGATGGATGCTGATCCAGTAATATGATATTTACCAGCCACCACTCCATTTACGATTGTTTTCCAATCTGTAGGAACAAATTCGATTTCAACACCCATATCTTTTGCTAATTCGCTCATTATATCGATATCATAACCTTTATATTTATTTGTGGCTGTATCTCTTACAGAAAATGGATTGAAATCACCAGTTGTTCCAGCCTTTAATTTGCCAGAACTTAGAATTTCATTTAATACAGAGTCTGCTAAAGTAATATTACTTAATGAAAAGATAGCAATAAACGTAGCAGTAAATAACTTTATAAACTTCATAAAACCTCCTTGTTTACTATGAATTTTTTTTATTATTTTTTATTCTATTAAGAATAGTATTGTAGCCATTATTTCCGTATTTCATGAACCTAGCTACTCGTCCAACTGTTGTGGTACTAACACCAGTTTCAGTGGCTATTTGGCGATATGGCTTGTTTTTTGATAATAATCTCACAATCACCCATCTTCTTGAAAATTCCTCCAATTCAGATGGAGTGCAAAGATCATAAAAAAAACTTTTACACTCACTAGGTGTTTTAATACATAGTATTGCATTAAAGAGATCATTTTCTTTTTTTGAAACCAATATATTTGCCTTTTTGTATTAATGTGTTATTGTGTTAATACAAAAATACTAATTTGTCAATTGTTTTGACATATTGTAAAAATTTTAAAACAAAATTTATAGAGTATATAAATTGAATAAAGTTATAGAAATGAAAGATGTATGCAAGTGGTTTGGAGATTTCAAAGTATTAAACAACATAAATCTTGAAATTAAACAAGGTGAAAAGGTTGTAGTATGTGGACCTTCTGGGTCAGGTAAATCAACTTTAGTAAGATGCATTAATAGATTAGAAGTTAATCAAGCAGGTGTAATAAAGGTAATTGGTAATAAATTAAGTAACAACAAAAAAGTAAATCACCAAATTAATTCGAAAATAGGTATGGTTTTTCAACAATTCAATTTATTTCCCCATCTTTCAGTATTAGATAACTTAACATTGGGTCCTACTAAAGTACTTGGCCTATCAAAAAATGATGCAACAAAAAAGGCTATGAAACTATTAGAGAGAGTTAAGATTCCAGAACAAGTAAACAAAAAACCACACCAATTATCTGGTGGACAACAACAGAGAGTCGCTATCGCAAGATCTTTATGTATGGATCCAAAAATTATGTTATTCGATGAACCGACATCTGCTTTAGATCCTGAAATGATATCAGAAGTTCTTGATGTTATAATAGATTTAGCGAATGATGGTATGACTATGGTGGTAGTCACACACGAAATGGGTTTTGCAAAAAAAGTTGCTGATAGGATGATTTTTATGGATGAAGGTCAAATTGTAGAACAGGGTAGGCCAATTAATTTCTTTACAAAACCTAAAACAAAAAGATGTAAAAAGTTTTTAAATCAAATACTTCAAAATTAATATGAATAAGTTTTTTTTTATAATTTTATTTTTCTTAGTATTTTTGTCAGGTTGTTCTGATTCTAATATTTGGGGATGGTATGTAATTGATCCTTCCACAAAGTCAGGCTGGGACAATATCCAATTTTTACTCGGTGGTTTTACTTCAACAATTCAACTTTCTATAATTGCTGCCATCATTTCAATTGTGCTGGGTTTAATAATTGCATTACCTGGGATGTCAGACAATTATTTTTTAAAATCAATTAATAGAGTATACGTAGAATTTGTAAGGGCTATTCCTCTTTTACCAATGCTTTTCTGGGTGTTTTATGGATTACCAGTAATATTTAAATCTCTTGGTATAAATATTAGCATAGATGCCTTTTGGGGCGCTATTTTAACTTTAGCGATATCTGATAGCGCATTCACTGCTGAGATATTCAGAGGAGGTATTCAGTCCATACATAGGGGACAGACAGAAGCTTCAAAAACTATTGGATTAAACTATTATCAAACAATGAGATACGTTATTTTACCTCAGGCTCTTAGAAGAATTTTGCCTCCACTAGCAAATCAGTTTATATATATAGTTAAAATGTCAGCATTTGCATCTGTTATTGGAATGCAAGAACTTACAAGAAGAGCAAATGAAATAGTTGTTACCGAATATAGACCATTAGAAATATATACATTATTAATATTTGAATATTTAATTTTGGTTCTTATTATAAGTTTTTTTGTAAGAAGGCTTGAGAGAAAAATGGGGTCAAACGAAAGTCTTAATAGTTAAATCAATTTGTAACAAGGTATAGAAAAATGGACTGGAAAAAATTTTTAAGTAAAACAAGAGAAAATTACAAATTATTAAATGAAGAAATCCCAGAAACTTTTAAAGGTTTTAGTTTAATGGGAGAGGAAGCAAAAAAGAATGGTCTTGTCGATAAAAAGACAAAAGAATTTGTAGCATTAGGAATTGCGATTTCTACCAGATGTGAAAGTTGCATAGGGATGCACGTAGAAGCTCTCATT
>QCNN01000070.1 GCA_003213175.1 SAR116 cluster bacterium AG-426-B08
TTCTTTTAATAAAATTTTACTACCATCGATATTATCAAAGGTAAAATCATAAAAATTTGATAGAGCTTTTTCAGGCATTAAGAAAATAAAAACAAGTGTACTAAATATTATAAATTTACGAATCAACATTATTATTCCAAATAGGTTCGAAAAAGTCATTAATAAATTTTTTTGAATATTTTGATATAAATAAATTTCTAGATAAAGAAAGAATATTTTGAAAGCCAAGTATTTTACCAAAAATAGAAGCTTTATTTTGCAAACTTATTTTTTCTTCAATTCTTTCATCTAAAAATTTTTGTACAATATCTTCTATTTTATTAGATTTAGTTAAATTTTTTTTTAAAAAAACAGCATCCTTAAATATTTGATTGCCACCTTGTGCCAAGTGAGGTTCAATAGGAAAGGCGGCATCACCAAAAAGTAAAAGATTATTTTTCCAAAAGTTATTTTTAATTTCAGTATTTTTATTTATTAAAGACATTTTCCAACCTGAAACTTTAATCAAAGGATGGTATTGAGGAATATTATTAGAATTGGAAATTTCTTCAAAACTTTTATTAGGTACAAAAACATAGTTAACAAATTTTTTATTATTAATATTGAAGGGATACACAACGAAATGTCCCTTATCAGATAAAAATATTTGTAATAAATTCTTGCTTAATATATGTAATTTATTGTCTTCAATAACAAGTCTAAATATTTTTTTCAAATTTTTTTTATCTGAACCACAAACGTATTTTCTACAAATACCATTTTGTCCATCAGCTCCAATAATCAAATCTGATTCAAGAATATTGCCTTTACAAGTAAGTACTTGAATTGATTGTGCATTTTTTTTCAATAAGAAATTTGCTTTTTCATTGATGACTTTAATATTATTATTTTTTTGAGCTGATTCTTTTAATAGTTTAATTAATACTCTTCTAGAAATAGAATTGTAAGTATTAAACTTTTCTTGCAAATTAAAGTTAGTTAATACTGTAAATTTATTTTTATTAATTGATGTAATTTTAACTTGTAAAATTTTTTCAACATTTTTTTTTACAAAATTTTTATCTATTAATTCATTTAAATAATTGAATCCACTTGGTGAAAGTTGTTGAGCTCCAAAAACTTCATCATTTTTACTCAGAACTCTGACTTTAATATTTTTTTTGGCAAAAACAATAGCTGCACTCCATGCAGATACTCCACTTCCAACAATTAAAACTTCTTTCATTTTCTCCAACCCAAAAAGTTAAACTTAATATAATATATAAATATTTAATTAAAATATGATTTTTTACTTGGCAACAAATTTTAAATTGATAAATTGCTATTTTTAATATTATTTATAAGTTTATGAAACATAATCTGATAAACCAGTTAAAAGATATCGGTATAATTAATCCTAAAAACTTAATTTACAACCCATCTTATGAAAAATTATTTAATGATGAAACTTCTAATAAATTAAGAGGTTTTGAAAAAGTACAAGAAACAGTTAATGGTGCTGTTAATGTAATGACAGGTGAATTTACAGGCAGATCTCCGAAAGATAAGTATATAGTTAAAGATGAAAAAACTACTGATAATTTTTGGTGGTCCTCTGATAGAAAAAAAAATGATAATAAGCCAATCAATATCGAAATATGGTCTGAATTAAAAAAACTTGTTCTTAATCAATTATCAAATAAAAAGATATATGTAATAGATGCATTTTGTGGTGCTAATAAAAACTCTTGTTTAAGTGTTAGATTTATAACTGAAGTTGCTTGGCAGGCTCATTTTGTTAAAAATATGTTTATAAGACCAACTGTGGAAGAGCTATCAAACTTTAAACCCGACTTTCATGTGTTAAATGGTTCAAAAATTTCAAATAAAAACTTTAAAAAGCATGGAATGAATTCAGAAACATTTATAGCGTTTAATTTAACAGAAGGTATGCAATTGATAGGTGGCACTTGGTATGGTGGTGAAATGAAAAAAGGGATGTTTTCAGTAATGAATTATATTTTACCTCAAAAAGGTATAGCTTCAATGCATTGTTCAGCTAACAAATCACCAAACGATGAAAAAGTAGCTTTATTTTTTGGATTATCTGGAACTGGTAAAACTACACTTTCGACTGACTCAAAAAGACTTTTAATCGGGGATGATGAACATGGCTGGGATGATGATGGTATATTTAACTATGAAGGTGGGTGTTATGCAAAAACAGTTGATTTAGATAGCGAAAAAGAACCAGATATATATAAAGCTATTAAAAGAGATGCTCTGTTAGAAAACGTAACTGTCAATTCATCAGGAGTAGTAAACTATAAAGACACAAGTATTACTGAAAATACGAGAGTTTCTTATCCAATTTATCATATCAAGAATATTGTTGAGCCAATTTCTAAAGCTGGACATGCAAATAAAATTATTTTCTTAACAGCAGACGCTTTTGGAGTATTACCAGCTATTTCAATGTTATCTGAAGAACAGTCAAAATATCATTTTTTATCAGGGTTTACTGCAAAGCTAGCTGGAACAGAAAGGGGTGTTAACGAGCCTACTCCAACATTTTCTGCTTGTTTTGGTGCAGCCTTTCTTACTTTACACCCAACTAAATATGCTGAAGTACTGTCTAAGAGAATGAGAAAAGCAAATGCAGAAGCATATTTAGTTAATACGGGATGGAATGGTAATGGAAAAAGAATTTCTTTAAGAGACACTAGAGCAATTATTGACGCTATTTTAAATAGTGAAATTGACGAACATAACACAAAAAAACTTCCTATATTTAATCTACAAATGCCTTGTAATATCAAAGGAGTATCTCAAGAAATATTAGATCCCAGAAATAGCTGGAAAAATGATAAATTGTGGGAGGTAAAGGCAAAAGAATTAGCAAACCTTTTTATCAATAATTTTAAACAATTCACTGATAAAGATGAAGGCAAAAAGATGGTGAAATTTGGTCCTATCGTAAATAATTAAGCAAAAAACTTTAATTAAATATTAATGAACTTTAACTCTTTGACTGTAATTATTTTTTAATTATAGTTTCTTTAGTTAATAAATTTTATTTTGCCAATAATTTTATGAAAATTTTAATATATTTTTTTTTAGTTTTTTTAATTTTTAATACGCAAATAGTTTATTCGCAAAACTACAAAAAGCAAAAAAGAAATTTTGCATTAGTAGAAGTATCTGAAGTTAAGAAAAAAAATGTTCAGTTATTCACAGATACTGTTGGAAGAGTAGTTTCATTAAAACCACATATAATTGTTTCAAAAGTGAGTGAACA
>QCNN01000071.1 GCA_003213175.1 SAR116 cluster bacterium AG-426-B08
GTTTCAGTAAAAAAAATAACTTCTCACACCTTATTTGAAATTGGAAGTATGTATTGGCCAATTTTAGCTGGGCATTCAGTTTTTCCTGTACAGACTTCTATAAGGTATAAAATACCTCTTATCTTTTGGGGTTGCCATCAAGGATTGGAGCAAGTAGGGATGTTTTCTCACAAACATGAAGTAGAAATGTCTAGAAGATATAGAAAAGATCACGACTTAATGGGTCTAGAAGCAGATGATTTAGTTAAAACTTACAATCTATTAAAAGAAGAAGATATTTGGCAATATAGGTATCCTGATAATTTTGACATTGAAAAAGTTGGTACGCGTGGAATATATTTGGGGAATTTTATCAGATGGGACCCTAAAGCACAACACGAAGAAATGATTGAAAAATATGGTTACTTGACATCAAAATTTAATAGAACTTTTGATTGTTACGATTATGTGGATTGTTTTAATTATATGGAAATACATGACCTATTAAAATATTTTAAAAATGGTTACTCTAAAGTTACAGATCATGTCTCAAGAGAGATTAGATTTAAAAGATTATCTAAATTAGAGGGTATGTTTATAAAGAAAAAATATGAGACTACTAAGATAAGTTATTTAAAACAATTTTGTGATTGGTTGGGCGTTAATCAAGAGGCTATTTGGTTTGTCCTCAATCAACATAGAAATACTAAATATTGGTATCAATTAAAACCAGATAAATGGATTAAAAAAGAAAAAAGTCAAAATATTCGTCTTAGTAAAAAAGTTGATCTTAAATTTACAATAAATTCGAAGTTAAATTATAATTCGATCTCAAAATATATTACAATAGGAAAGGGCTTTCCTTAATAGACTTATAATTTAAAAGTTCTATATATTTAAAATTAAGAGGAAGTCAACATATTATGAAAATAAGAACTTTAATTATTGGATTAGGTAAAATTGGTTTAGAATATGGATTAGAAAAATCAAGCTTTTATTTAAGTCATAGTAAGAGCTTCAGTAAACATCAAAATTTTGATTTGGTGGGAGGGGTTGATACTGATATAATAAAAAAAAATAAGTTTGAAAAATTATTCTTAAAAAAATCGTTTTCTGATATTGATATTGCGATATTATCAACAAAATCTGAATTAATTGTTATTTCATTACCAACAAATTTACACTGTAATACCATTAGAAAAATATTAAAACATAAAACGGTTAAATATATTTTGTGTGAAAAACCTTTCTGTGAAAATTATAAAATTGGAAAAGAGATTTTAACATTATGTCACAAAAAAAATGTAAATTTATTTATAAATTATATGAGAATTTCGCAACCTTATTTTAACAAATTGAAAGTTGGTCATTTAAAAAATGTAAAAAAAGCATTTGTTTGGTATTCTGGTAGCTTATACAATAGTGCATCACATTTTATAAATTTTTTACAGAATATAATTGGAAATGTTTTAGATATAAAAGTGTTTGATGCTATAATTAATTCAAAAAACGAAATTTGTTCTGATTTTCTACTTAAATTTGAAGAATGTAATATAATATTTATGAATATTAATGCAAAAGATTATTCACATAATTCAATGGAATTTTTAACTGATAATCATAGAGTTAGGTATGATTTTGGAGGACAGAAGATTGTCATCAACAAATCAATAAAAGATAAAGTTTTTAAAAACTATCGTAATCTTGACTCAACTTCAAAAACATTAGAGGCATTTTCCTCAACTTTACAATATAATGTTGTTATTGAATTAGACAAATTTATAAGAGGTAAAAAATCTAATTTAGTAGATGCAAAAGATGCTTTAAAAACCGTCAAAGTATTGAATAAAATTGAGAAAAAATCAAAATCATTAGTTATGTAATTATTACACTTGAGCTTAATAATTGAATTTATGATTATTAAGCATCTTATTATTAAAAATTTTATATAATATAAATTATAATTTATAGTGAAGATTTTTATATAAGTGGTAATGTGGTTCATCGCTATTATACCATCGATTGATACAATAAATTTCGTTTAGAATATTTTTTTTATTTTTTTCTAAAAATGATACTAAATCATTATATATTAAGTTTTGTTCTGAATCATCTTTATATGTTAGTTTAGATAACCATGAAGGATTGCAGTAGTATAATCCCATAAATTTTAGAGAGTTGTAAGTTGACTTCCTTACATCAATGTCTTTCCACCAATCAGATTTTAAATTTTTTATATAATCTTGTTTTGACATTGATACTTTCCCAAAACCCAGATGGCCGTACCACCCGGGGTCAGAAATTAGAACTTTTTTGTTTAAAGCAGAGGCCTCAAAACCTATTGAACCTAGACATGTGATGATATAATCGCTAGCATTTATAATAGATTTCCATTCCCATGCATTAGGGATAACTTGTATATGACGAACATCTTTGTTTTTAGATATATATGTTTGAAGTAATTCTGTAGAACTATAATTATATCTTTCACTGATTGGATGACCTTTAAATAACCACAGAAGATTTTTATTTTTTTTCGCTTCTTCAAATGTAATATCAAACCACTCCTTGAAATCACTAAAATTTTTGAGACCTAATGAGTGAGGAAAATCTGACCAATGGTGAGTGAAAACAGTAATAATTTTCTTATTTGACGTTTTGAAATATTCTAGAACATTTTTTTTTTGTAATATTTTTTTTCTTCTGATGTATAGCTAATTTTGCACCAATATCAGTTGTTTTTGAATTTAATCTTTTTTGTAAATAACTTTTACCTCTATTCAAAAATTTTAACTCTATATTTTTATCTAAGGAAAAAAAGGTAGCTTCATTTGGAACGGGTAAAATATGTTTAGTTAATTGATTTAAGTTATTATATTTAATAAATCTCAAAGTACCGTGATCCCCATACATACAAACAACATTAACTTTATTTAAAATTGCAGCCCATACAAGACTTCCAAAAGTTGAACCAATTGAATGGCTACATAAAAATAGTGAAAACTTAGATTTTGAAAAAATTTTAAAAGAAACTTCTATTTCAATTAATAATTCACACAAAATATTGAGTAACCTGGTGTCATTTAAATTTATTGTTGGAGTATTTAATTTTTTTAAAAGACTGTCATATAATAATACACCTGGAAAATTGAAAGGTAACCCCCATTCAAAGATTTCTTTACTCAGTTTTGAATTGTTAATTAGGTATTTAGCTCTTGATTTAATTTTATTCTTATCAACTTCAATATTGTAGATGTCTACAATATTGTTTATTT
>QCNN01000072.1 GCA_003213175.1 SAR116 cluster bacterium AG-426-B08
AGGATACCCCATTTCTTTTATTAGTTTTTTCAATTGCTGTTGACCAAAAGTAAATTCCCAATGACCAACCATAGCATCTGTGCCAATAAATTTCATTGCCTTAACCATATCATGGCCTTGAGTTTTTAATGATGTATAAGAACCTTGCCAAGTATCACCTCCGTCTAAAAGAAGAACTTTGTCATCACCTCTTTCAGCCCTAATTTCATTTATGAGTGTAGATGTATGATCTAAGCCTCCTAATTTACCATATTCTATAGCTAATGGGACATAATCAACCATAGTATGTGCATATGCTAAAGGAGTGTTTGGTAAGATTCCAAAATGTTCTAGAAAAGCCTTTCCAACTAGGTGAGGAGGTATACCTTCAAAAGCATCAACACCATAATTTTCCGAAGGGGGACGAAAATAAATTGGTTTTAATTGACCATGTAAATCTGTTAAATGAAGTAAAGTTACTTGTCCTTTAGAGTCAAACTTTAATAAATCTTCTGTTTTTAATTTTTGTTTTGCAGCAATTGAGTTCCAAGGTCGTGAAGCTAGAAGCAATGATGATAAAAAAGCTAATTGAATAAACTCACGTCTAGAACGCATAGATTTCCCTTTCAATTATGATTTATTTTCTTCTGGAGTAACATCTATATCACGAGCTTTACCAATTATTTTTAATGGTACTGTACAATTTTTCATACATGGTTTTCCATTGATGATTTTAACATCAGGTCTTGGATCAGGAAGTAAAAATCCATTACGATTGGGCATCTTAATTTTCCCAATATTTTTTTCAGTTAATTCAAAATCTTCTTCAATGATTTCATTCATATAAAGTAGATAAGCTACAATTTGATAAGTTTCGTCATGTGATAATGATTGTGCGGCTCCAAATGGCATTGCTCGGTATATATAGTCATAAATTGTTGAGGCATACGGCCAATAACTTCCTGTGGTTTTAATAGGGTCATGAGTATCTAAACTATCATGTCCTCCTACTAATTCAGGCCATCTATCAATTCCCTCACCAAAATCACCATGGCAAGATGCACAAACTTCAGCATAAATTTCTTCGCCTTTTATTGCATTACCTTTTCCAATAGGTGCACCTTTACCATCAGGACGAACATCAATATCCCAACCTGCAACCTCTTTTTTTAGAGCAATCTTACCCAAATTGAATTTTCTCTCAGAAGCAAATACTGAATTCATAAAGAATAGTGAGGTAATTATCAAAGTTAATAATTTAACCCAGTCGAACATTGTCAACCTTTCCAGTTTTACTTACTAACCATGTGGCAATAGAATTATTATGATAAATTGAATTAACCCCACGAATTTTTTGAAGTTCCTGGATAGTAGGTTGAACATAATTAGTTTCATCTATTGCGCGAGATTGAATGAGAAGTTCTTGGCCATTCCATTCAAACGGAAATGTAAAACGTGCTAAACTTTTGCTCATAATTGGTTCATGCAATTCTGCTGTTTTCCAATTTTTTCCACCATCAAGTGAGACATCTACACGTTTTATTTTTCCTCTTCCTGACCAAGCTAAGCCTCTTAACTGGTGTATGCCTTTATGTAAGATTGGCTTTTCAGGACTTGGAGAAGTTACTACGGATTTTGCATCCATAACCCATGTGAACATTCTTGCTTTACCATCAGAGAGAAGGTCAGTATACTTTGATGTTTCCTCTCTTGTCATATAAGGCATATCTCCGAATTCCAATCTTCTAATCCATTTAACCCACATATTCCCTTCCCAACCAGGTACAATCAGGCGTGCAGGATAACCTTGTTCTGAACGTAAAGCCTCACCGTTCATTGCCCAAGCAATTATACAATCATCTAAGATTTTTTCGATTGGGATAGACCTTGTCATACCTGAAGAGTCACTTCCCTCAGCAAGAACCCATTTAGCTTTTGGTTTTAATCCTGTCTCAAGTATTAGGTCAGATAGTTTGACGCCAGTATATTGAACATTGTGAATCATACCGAAGGTATACTGACAACCATTCAACTGAGATCCTCTCCACTCCATTCCACCATTAGCAGCACATTCTAGAAAATAAAATTTGTTCACTTGGGGAAATCTTTTTAGGTCTTCAAGTGTGAAAATCATTTCTCTATCTACAAGTCCATTGATCATTAGTCTGAAATCTTTGGGGTTAATAATTGAAACGCCGCCATGGTGTCTTTCAAAACACAAACCATTTGGCGTAACAATTCCTTCTAAATCTTGAATAGGTGTAAAATTAACTGAAGACTCAGTGCTAGCGGTTAACCATTCAACATTTCTTCGAATAACATTTTTTTCAAATTCAGACGGCATTCCATATGGGTTGGCATCTACACCCTCACCAAGTTCTGAGGTCCATTCTGGTAAGTTTGGTGGAAGATTTTTAGATTTATTTTCATCAGATAAAACACTTTTTGAGGCAAATGTCATTGCCCCTAAAGATGCAGTGCCTGCAAGTAAATCTCTACGATTCAATTTAAAATTATTTAGTTTATATTTTTTCAAAAAATCTCCAATTATGCTACGCTACTGTCATTTTTCGTTTCATAGAATACTTGTCCCCATTATCGTCTATCCATTGAAAATCAAAAGTACCACTAACTTTTGCTTTAAAAGGGAAAGCTATATAAGGGTTAGTAGAAATTGAGGGTTCAAGGTTCATATTAAAAACTTCTTCATTATTAAATTTAACAACGAATTTATTTATTATTCTTTTAGGAATAATTTTACCGTTTTTATCTTTCATTCTGCCACTATGCATAGGATGTCTAATAAGAGTTTTAATTTCAACAATCTCATCAATAGCCGCTTTTTTTGGTACTTTGCCTCTTGGTTTTATTTTTGACATTTTATACTCCTTGATTCACCCACCACATCCTCCAATAGTTACTTTCACTTTTGACTTAGTTGTAGCATATTTCCCATTACTATATGCAGCTAATAAATGTACATTTTGTGTTTTTGATAATCTAATTCTTGTTGTTGCTGAGCAAGAACCTAATGCAGGAGTGAAAGTAAATTTTGCAACATTTGGAGCCGGATTTCCATCAGCAAAAATATAAACTTCCTTTACATAATCTTTATCTGTCATTGGGCTTTCAATTTCAAATGAAACTTTAACTTGATTTCCATTTTCTGCTATTTCAGGCAAATCAAGAAATAAATCACCTTCCTCGGCACCTTTACCATTTGTAATTTCA
>QCNN01000073.1 GCA_003213175.1 SAR116 cluster bacterium AG-426-B08
CATTAATGGACAAAGATGCATCTATTGCTCTTAAAAATGGTTTAAACTTAAATATAGAATTACCTCTAGGTTCTCTCTCAAAAGAACTTCTCAATGAGACTATAAAAGCTTTTGGCAATGACACAGATATGAGCAATGTAGCACTAACATATGAAAAAAAATTTAAAATTAGATTAAGACCCTAAATTAATTAATTGAATACATAAACATGAACTGTTCTAAGCATCATACAGTTTTATATTTTAATTTTGGTACAGACGTACTTCACGAGATTTTTGGATTATGTTATTGTATTAATTATGAAACAAAAAATAGATGAAATACCTATTACTGGATACGCAGATTGTTTTTCACTAAGGCCTGGAGAAAAAATAAATTTCAAAGTATCAAGTACTTCTAAAGATTCTTACAAAGCTAAGTTAATAAGAGTTATTTCTGGAGACCCAAATCCTGAGGGGCCTGGAATAATAGAAGAGGATATAAAATCAAATTTTTCTGGATCATATCCTTCTCGTCGTCAAACAGTCAATTCAGGATCATATATAAAAGTTCCTTCAAATAAGACTTTAAACCCTGCTAAGGGCTTTACAGTAGGAGCCACTATCTGGCCAACTAATATTGATATCAATGAACAATGTATAATTAGCCAATTTAATTCGGATCATGATGCTGGCATGGCACTCTTTATTGGTCCTGAGGGTGTATCGGTAGTAGTTGCTGATGGGGGAGGGAAAATAACAAAATTATCAATTGATAAGCCGTTATCAGAGAGGCGCTGGTACCATATATGGGCCAGCTTTGATCTAGAGTCAGAAAAATTAGGAATCTATCAAACATCAGTCATTGATAGCTTTGATATAGATGGTCCAATCCAAAAAGAAATAAAGTGTTCAATACAACCAATACCATCTCCAGAACAACCTCTGATAATTGGTGCTGCCGGAAATAAGAAAATAGCTAACTGTTTTAATGGTAAAATAGAAAGACCATTTTTCATTAATAATGCTATTAAAAATGAGAATGCCCTTGATATTGCAAAAGGGAAGAATGATCCTAGGATCACAGCTGTATGGGATTTTTCTAAAAATATATCTTCCCGTGATGCATTAGACATAAGCAAAAATAAATTTCATGGTAAAATTATAAATTTACCTACAAGAGCAGTTAAAGGTTTCATGTGGGACGGTAGTTGCTTTGATTGGACGAAAAAACCGGAACATTATGGAGCAATCCATTTTCACGATGATGACCTTTATGATTGCAAGTGGGAAACTGATTTTGTTTTTCACGTCCCTGAAGATTTTAAAAGCGGAATTTATGCCGCAAAACTAGAAACCACTGACAACAAGTCAGAAATGATACCTTTTTTTGTCACCGCACCATTGAAAAAACCCCAGGCTAGAATTTGCGTTTTGATACCCACGTTCACTTATACTGTTTATGCCAATATTGCACGTGGGAATACCAATAACCAAATGCGACAACGTATTAAAGATTGGGGAGCACAAAAATGGAGTGCAGATGATCACAACGAGTATGGACTATCTACTTACAATTACCATACAGATGGAAGCGGCATTGGTTACTCCTCCAGACGAAGACCAATAATAACAATGCGGTCTAACGTTATTTCCTATCCCGGAGTTCCAGGTTCAGGTTGCAGACATTTTCCAGCAGACAGTCATTTATGGTATTGGCTAGAAGAAAAAGGATATGAATTTGATATTATAACTGATGATGAAATTCATCAGCATGGAGCAGATGTTATCAATTGTTATGATGTAGTGATGACATGTTCTCACCCCGAATATCACACTAATAATTCGCTTGATGCTCTTCAGGAGTATACAAAAAAAGGTGGGCATTTATTATACCTCGGTGGAAACGGTTTTTATTGGAAAGTAGCTGTAAATGACCATTGGAAAGATGCTATCGAAATAAGAAGAGGTGAAGGTGGAATACGAGCATGGGCCTCAGAACCAGGAGAGTATTATAATGCTTTCGATGGAGCCTACGGAGGTCTCTGGCGCAGAAATGGTCGTGCTCCTCAAGTTTTGAGCGGTGTAGGTTTCACATCTCAAGGAGATCATTTTGGTGTACCTTACCGTCGGACAAAAGAATCATATGACCCTAAATATTCATGGATTTTTGACGGAATAATAGATGATATCATTGGTGATTTTGGTTTATCAGGTGGTGGTGCAGCAGGATTCGAATTAGATCGAGCCGATATTAATTTGGGAACTCCGCTTAATGCAACTATCTTAGCTTCTTCAAAAGGTCATGATGATAGTTTTGTATTGGTTCCAGAAGACATACTTACTCATCATGACACATGGCCTCTCAAGCCAATTGAAGAATTAATAAGGGCAGACATCGTATATTTCGATACCCCAAATGGTGGTGGCGTTTTCTCAGTTGGATCTATAACTTTTTGTGGGAGTCTGCCTCATAACAACTGCGACAATAATATCTCTAAAATGATTGACAATGTGATTCGAAAGTTTTTAGGAAACTAGAATAAACGACAACTCAATAACCTCTGTTCGAATTTATAGCTTTGGGTTTTAACGATGACACACAACCATGACTGTTTGTTTGAAGGCTATATTATAAATCTTTGTAGATGTCATTTTTGATGTTCTGTTTGCTGGTGTAGTTAGTATATTATGTGCATCAAGAAATTGTTTGACTGTAGAACCTTTAATAGCAAAGTTATAATTATCAGTTCTGGTTACATTAAATCTTTTAACTGCAACACCAACAATGTTTCCGTTAATGTCATATACAGGACCACCACTATTGCCCTTTCTAATAACTGCGTCCGTTTCAAATTGAGTAATATCATTTTCAAATCCCATTGTTGAGTTCACAAGTCCTGGCAATAATCTCATACTGTCACTAATCATATTTCCATGAGGGAAACCTGCTACATAGATTTGTTCTCCTCCCTTAACATCCTCAACCCTTATTAATCCCCCAGATACGATAGGAACTATTTGAATAGACAAATTTTGCACAAAAGACTTAGTGTCTGCAGAGGCCATTTCCATCGATATGGTTTGCAATATTGCTAAATCATTGCGTTTATCTGATGCGATTAAATCTGCAGGTATTTGTGTACTCATACTATCACCAACTGTTATTTTCCTACACTGATTAACAACATGTT
>QCNN01000074.1 GCA_003213175.1 SAR116 cluster bacterium AG-426-B08
TTGCACTTAAGTATTTAGAGGTTGAGGAAGGCAGAGTATTAGCAAAATTAGAGAACTTAAAAGAATATCGTTTTTTGACTGGTGCAATTTCTGGACAGGTGCTTATGTCTGCGATTGATACGGTAATGTCAATGGCAATGAGTACTTCATCTAAGTCTCAACGAGGAACTTTATCGCAAAACAATAACTTTATCAAACCAGGTTTTTCAGATTATTTTCTTATTGAAAGTAAAGTTCAAAGGTTTGGAAAATCGATAGCAATTGGTGAAACAAAAGTATTTTCCGAAGATACAAAAGAACTTATTTGTCACGCAACATCTACTTACCCTCTTAAATAAATTAAAAATGACAGATGATGAAACAAATAATTAATAATATACCAGATAGTAAGGGATACAATGCTTTTAAAAGAGATAAATCTTTTGAAAAACTAATGAATTTTTACTGCGGGAAAAACTTATTTCAAAGAATCAAACCTCAATTTACTAAATTAGGTGAGCTTGTAGGAGACAAAATAGAAAATTTAACATTGTCTGCCGATAAATCTCCTCCAGAACTTATTAAAAGATCAAGAACAGGCATGAATTATGATAAGATTGAAAAACATCCAGATTTTCAAGCTTTAGAGAAAATAGCTTTTTCTGAATTTGGTTTGGCAGCTATTTCACATAGGAATAAAATTTTTGGATTTGAAGAAAAATTACCTCCAATAATAAAGTATGGTTTGACTTTTCTCTTTGTTCAAAGTGAGTTTGGGTTGTGCTGCCCAATAAGTATGACTGATTCATTAACAAGAACTTTATCGAAGTTTGGTAATAAAGACTTAGTAAATTTATTTTTTGATAAATAAACTTCTCTTGATATTGATCAATTATATCAAGGGGCAATGTTTATGACTGAACAAGAGGCTGGTTCAGACGTAGGAAACACAAAAACATATGCAGAAAATATTAATGGAAATTGGTATTTAACAGGAGAAAAGTGGTTTTGCTCTAATCCAGATGCAGACTTAGCAATGGTTTTAGCTCGACCCAAAGGAAACGAAAAGGGAACAAAAGGATTATCATTATTTCTTTTACCAAAATTAATAGACAATAAAACTCCAAATGACTACGAAATTTTAAGATTAAAAGATAAATTAGGTGGGAGATCTTTTGCAAGTGGAGAAATTCGATTGAATAAAGCATTCGCCTACTTAGTTGGAGACCAAAACCAAGGTTTTAAACAAATGACTGATATGATAAATATGTCAAGACTTTCCAATGGAGTTAGATCATCAGGTATGATGCAAAGATCTTTGCAAGAATGTTTATATATTAGTAAAAACAGAAAAGCTTTTAATACAAAATTAATAAATCTTCCCTTGATGCAAAAACAAATTTTAAAAATTTTTTTACTTGCGGAGTCTTCAAGATCAATAGTCTTTCATTCTGCTAAAGTTTTAGAAAAAGCAGATGATGGAGTTGATATTTATAAGATTTTATTCAGAATTCTTACTCCTTTAATAAAGTTTAGATCTTGCAGGGATGCAAGAAAAGTTACTGGAGATCTTATGGAAGTGAGGGGTGGATGTGGTTATATTGAAGAATGGTCAGATGCTCGTATGGTTAGAGATGCTCACCTTGGTTCTATTTGGGAAGGTACAAGCAATATTGTTGCCCTAGATGTTATTAGATCTCTTAAAAAAAATGATAACTTAAAAGTTTTTAAAAAGTATCTTTTCGATGTTGTAGGTAATTTTGATATAGCAAAAGATAGAAAATATTTTAATGATAATATTGAAAAGGTTTTTAATTTTGCGTTAACAATTATTAGTAATAATATTGAACACTCTGCTCGCCAAATTTCATCTGCTCTGTATTATTTAAGTGCTTCTATTTTTTCCTATAACGAAGGTCATTTAGAACCAGAATTATCATATAGAAAAAAACTAGCTAAGTTAATTTTGAAACACAAAATTTGTACGAATGACCCGTTACAAAAGGAAGATTTAGAAAATTCGATAAAAAGTTTTCCAAATTTATTTTCTCATTAATTATATTCTAGATATAAAATTTTATCCTTCCTCTTGTTTAATCAAATCAAGAAATTTAATGACCTCAGGCAAACGTTCGTCTGGTAAATCTTTATAACTATATCCAAACCTATTTTTAACTCTTAAAGCAACGTGGGCATAGGGGTTTCTTCCTTTAGGGTGATTAGGATGACTTGGGAGTTTTCCAACTAGAAAATCACCAGTAGATTGAATTAAAGACCATAGGTATTTTTTATTTTTTAGATTCATACTTTATTTTATAATCTAAATATTTCTTCCTTATTAGGAAATTAACATTAGAGTTCTTCAATTCCTAAGTCTGCAATATACCTTCTGTGCCATGTTGGACTGATTACTAACTCATTTATACAAACATGTTTTGGCATTTGACATAAAAAGGCTATTGTTTCGCCTAAATCATCTGGCTGAAGCATTTTGTTTTTTTGTTCTTCAGATAGTTTTTTTGGCCTTTTGTCTAATATGGGTGTTGAAACTTCACCTGGACAAAGTGCACAAGCCCTAATGCCAAAATTACAATATTTCATATTTATTGTTTCTGTCATTGCATTTACAGCATGTTTAGATGAGGTGTAAGTTACTCCTGATAATAAGCTTACCTCTCTACCAGCCCATGATGAAATATTAATTATTAATCCATCTTTTTCTTTTTTCATATGAGGTAAAGTTGATTTGCAACAATAAAATAAACCATTTACGTTTGTATTGAAGATATTATCCCAGTCACTTTTATTTATAACATCCCAATCTCTATGCTCTACATTTGTTCCTGCAGAATTTATTAAAATATCAATTTTTTTAAAATCTTTTATGATGGACTCAGATACAGACTCCACCTTATCATTATCTGAAATATCTAATGGTTTGATTATAGTGTTATTGACACATTGATTTGAAGTAATTTCTAATTTTTTTTCGTCTCTTCCTG
>QCNN01000075.1 GCA_003213175.1 SAR116 cluster bacterium AG-426-B08
TTTATTCCTATACCAGCTTGTTTTGATGCTTTATCAGCCAAATTAATTGAACAAGAAGGCTTTGATGTAACTTTCATGTCTGGATTTGCTGCATCTGTATCTAGGATTGGTGAGCCAGATTTAGGTGTGATGACTTTTACTGAAGTTCTCGATCAAGTAAGTAATATATGTGATGCAACAACTATCCCAGTTATAGGCGATGGAGATACTGGATATGGAAATGCAATAAACATTCATAGAACTGTCAAAAGCTTTGCAAAAGTAGGATGTGCAGGAATATTAATTGAAGATCAACTTTCTCCTAAAAGATGTGGACATACCCCAGGTAAAGAAGTTGTTTCAAGAGAAGAGGCGTTTGATAGAATTAGGGCAGCTGTAGATGCCAGAGAAGAAAGGGATATAGTTATCATGGCAAGGACAGATGCTAATCATACCCATGGTATAAAAGAAGCTATTGAGAGAGCTCAAAAATTTAGTGATCTGGGCGCTGAAATTCTATTTGTTGAAGCTCCAAAGACAGAAGATGAAATGAAACTCATTTGTAAAGAAATTAATGGTTACAATATAGCTAATATTGTAGAAGGGGGGGTTACACCAAATTTAAGCTTAAAAAAATTAGAAGATATTGGTTATAAATTAGCAGTTTATCCATTAACTACTTTGAGTTCTTCTATGAAAGCTATCATAGGTAGTTTACGTAATTTAAAGTCTGATAATATCGAAGATGAATTTTTGTTAGATTTCATGGAGCTTCGTGATAGAGTTGGCTTTAATAGTTATTATAAAAAATTAGAAAAATATAAATCCTTCTCAAGACAAAATAATGATTAAGAAATTACGATCTTGGCATGGAAAAAAAATTTCAGAAATTCAAGATAAATTTGGTCTTACAAATTATCAAATATTATTAATAAGTTTCATCGAAGGTATAATTATAGGAATCATTATAGGATATATGATTTTCGGATGATAAATTAATCCATATAAAGATTAATTTTAATCTTTTGTTAACATTAAAAAAACATCTTCTAGCGTAATATCTCTAGTTTTTATATCTAAAATTTTGATGCCCTTTGACCTAAAAAACTCAAAAACATCATTAATAGTTACCTTTGAGGGTTTATATTTTATATTACATGATTGATTATTAAAATCCACCTCACCAAAAGTCATAACTTCTTTTTTTAATTTTTCTTCGATTTTTTTTTGAAAATTGATAATTAAAATTTTTTGATCAATTTTTGATAACAATTGATTTTTTTGACCTTGTGCAGCAATTTTTCCTTTATGTATTATTGCAATTTCATTACAAAGATTTTCTGCTTCCTCTAAATAGTGTGTTGTTAAAATTATTGTAACACCAATATCATTCAGTTCTTTGAAGTTTTGCCATAGTTTTTTTCTCAATTCAACATCAACCCCAGCAGTTGGTTCATCTAAGATTAAAATTGGGGGATTATGAACCATTGCTTTCGCAACAAGCAATCTTCTACGCATTCCACCAGACAGATTTCTACTATATGCATTACTTTTAGTAGTTAAATCCATTAAATCTAATATTTTTGAGGTAATTCTTTTATTTTTAGGTACACCAAATAATCCAGCTTGTAACTCTAATTGGTCTACGGGTGTAAAAAAAGCATCAATATTTAACTCCTGCGGAACAACTCCTACTGCCAACTTTGATTGTTTTCTAAATCTGTCAATGTCTAAATCCCATATTTTTACATTTCCTTCTGATTTGATTGTTGTACCAGCAATAATATTTATCAAGGTTGATTTCCCAGCGCCGTTAGGGCCAAGTAGACCAAAAAAACTTCCACATTTAATTTTTAACGAAATATTATTTAAAGCAGGATGAACTGAGTCTGAGTTCTTATAAATTTTCGATAAATTTTTAATCTCTATTGCTAAATTATTATCTGGAGGTACCCATAAATTAGTCATAATATAAAATGGTATTTTTGAAAAAAAAATTATTGTATGTTAAATACATCAATGAGAGAAAAATTACAATTAAATTAAATGATGTCATCATGAATAAAAACAAAAGTCTTGGAAATATTATTTATACATCAAAAGAAAAAGTTGGATGTGACGGTGGAACTGACTTTGGTCACCCTTTAGTTTACTTAACTTTTGGAAACAAAAAAACAATTGTTTGTCCTTATTGTTCTAGAAAATATGTTTTAAAAAAGAAATAGTTAAAGAATATTGGAAAATTCACAAAAAACACCCTTTGATTATTTTGATAGTGACAATCTGATACTTATAGATGGGTCAGGGTATATTTTTAGAGCGTATTATGCTTTACCTGAGATGAAGAACCCAAAAGGAATACCAATAAATGCGGTTTTCGGTTTTACAAATATGATTATAAAATTATTAGATGATCTTAAACCTAGAAATATTGCCGTCGCGTTTGATGTTTCAAGAGAAACATTTAGAAATGAAATTTATCAAGAATACAAATCAAACAGAGTTGACCCACCAGAAGATTTAATACCTCAATTTGATTTGATTAAAAGAGCTACAGAAGCAATTGGATTACCTGTTATAGAATTAAAAGGTTATGAAGCAGATGATTTAATAGCAACGTTTTCATCGCTTGCCACTAAAAATAAAAAAAATGTTGTGATTATTTCAAGTGACAAAGATCTAATGCAGTTAGTAGGTAATAAAATTGTCATGTTTGATCCAATGAAAAATAGGTGGATAGACAAAATGGCTGTTTTTGAAAAATTTGGTGTGCTTCCTGATAAAGTGATTGATGTTCAGTCCTTAGCAGGAGATACCAGCGATAACGTTCCAGGTGTACCTGGAATTGGACCAAAAATTGCTGCTGAGTTAATTAATGATTACGGTAATTTAGATAATCTTATGTTTAAATCAAATGAAATTAAACAGAACAAAAGAAGAGAAAATTTACA
>QCNN01000076.1 GCA_003213175.1 SAR116 cluster bacterium AG-426-B08
CATCATATTAATTTTAGCGTAGAAATCAACGATTCAATGTTTATCGCAGAAAATGACTTTTTAGGAACTGTTACTAAAAAGAAAAAAGTAAAAAAAAGAAAAGCTGAAAATTTTCTAAAAGATTTAACTACACTTAATTCTAATGATTTTATTACCCATATTGATCATGGTTTGGGTCAATATAAATCATTGGATGTAATAAATATCTCTGGTCAAATGCATGATTGTTTAAAAATAATTTATGCTGATGGAGATAAATTATACGTTCCTGTAGAGAATATTAATTTAATTTCTAAAGTATCTGATGAACAAGAAAATAAGCCTCTAGACAAACTTGGTTCAGTTTCATGGCAATTAAAAAGGAAAAAAATTAAGAAAAAAATAAAAGATATAGCTGAACAATTAATTAATACTGCAGCAAAAAGAAACATTAATTCATATGAAAAATTATTCGAGCCTAAAAATTTTAATAAATTTGTTTCAAGATTTCCTTATGAATTAACTGATGATCAAGATGTAGCAATTGATGATGTTTTAAACGACATATATTCAGGAAACCTAATGGATAGATTAATATGTGGAGATGTTGGGTTTGGAAAAACTGAGATTGCTTTGAGGGCTTCATTTATAATGGCTTCTGCAGGAAAACAAGTTGCTATTGTAGCTCCTACAACACTATTAGTTGAACAACATTTTAAAAATTTTGAAGATAGGTTTAAAGGTTTTGGCTTTAATTTAAGTTCCTTATCCAGAATGACTTCAGAAAAAGATAGAAAAATTATTAAGGATTGCTTGAAGAGTGGAGAAATTTCAATTGTTATTGGAACACATTCCTTATTGTCAAAGGATATTGGCTTTAAAGATTTAGGTTTATTAGTAATTGATGAAGAGCAACATTTTGGTGTATTTCAAAAAGAAAGATTAAAAGAATTGCAATTCAACATTCATGTTTTAACTCTAACAGCCACTCCAATTCCCAGAACTCTGCAACTTTCATTAAATGGGTTAAAAGAATTAAGTCTTATTACAACACCTCCTATTAATAGACTTGCTGTCAGAACCTTTGTGCAAGTATGGGATAAAATTATTTTAAGAGATGCATTATTAAGAGAAAAAAGAAGAAATGGACAATCTTTTATAGTCTGTCCAAAAATAAAAGATTTGGAAAAAGTTAATGATCTTGTTAAAGACATGGCCCCAGAATTAACTATTTCAATAGCTCATGGTCGCTTACCTGTTAGAGAACTGGAAAATTCAATTAACAAATTTTATAAAAAAAAATGTGATATTTTAATTTCAACAAATATTATAGAGTCTGGGATTGATGTTCCAAATGCTAATACTTTAATTGTTTATAATGCAGATTTTTTTGGATTATCTCAACTATACCAGTTAAGAGGCAGAGTTGGAAGAAGTCACCTAAGAGCTTATGCTTATTTTACATTTAATAAACATAAAATATTAACAGAAAAATCAAAACAAAGACTCAAAGTTTTAAAAACATTGGATAATCTGGGGGCAGGGTTTTCTCTTGCAAATTATGATTTAGATATTCGAGGTGCAGGCAATTTATTAGGAGACGAGCAGTCTGGTCAAATAAGAGAAATTGGGTATGATCTTTATCAAAAATTATTAAATGAAGCAATTAACTCATTAAAAAAGGGTTTCAAAGAAATCGAAGAAATTTGGAATCCAACAATAAATATTGGAATACCAGTATTAATTCCAGATACATATGTAAAAGATCTTTCAACCAGAATGTCATTGTATAGAAAGGTAGGAGATATAAAGAAAAATAATGAAGTAAACGATTTTTTAGAGGAATTAAATGAAAGGTTTGGTCCACCACCTCAGGAAGTAAAAAATTTAATTTTTACAATTTTAATCAAATTAAAATGTATTATCTTAAATATTGAATACATAGATATTGGTTCTAAAGGTATTTTAGTTGGATTTAGAAATAATACGTTTAGTAAGCCAGAAAATTTAATAAAACTTATTGAAATTGAGAGTAATATTAGGGTTAGAAAAGATCAAAAATTATTTTTAGAATTTCAATCTAAAGATATGAACAAAATCAAGGAATTAAAAAAATTAATCAATAAAATCAGTGATTTGTAATTAATCTATGCACTTGAATTCACCTTTTGCAAGATTTTCTTCATTTGTATCAATTTTAATCAATACTAATTTTTTTCCATCACATTTAATCTTTGCTTCTTCTTTTTTATCTTTAGGTAATTTTGTTAAAATTCCATTAACTAATTTCCATTCAATGAAAAAAGTTCTAACTATTGTTTTATCTAGATTTGGATTGTACTTCAAAGATTTTTTGTTTTGATTATTTTGGTTTATGCTCTGATTACAGGATGTAATAATTAAAGAAAAAGCTACACAAATTATAATTTTATAAAATTTTATCATTTTTCTAACTCGACAATATACCTTATATTAAACAAAATTGTAACAAATAAAATAAATTACTTACCAAGTACCTTCATTTTCCATTGACTTCCACGGTTCTTTAATTTCTAGAGCCTCACCTTGCTGTAAAAGTTCTATTGATATTTCGTTAGGTGACTTAATAAATGCCATTCGTCCATCTCTTGGAGGACGATTAATTACTACACCATTGTCTTTCAATTTCTGACAGGTTTCATAAATATTTTCTACTGAAAATGCAAGATGCCCAAAATTTCTACCTTTATTAAAATGCTCAAATTCCCAATTATAAGTCAATTCAATTTCAGGAGATTTTGTGTTAATAGCAGAATTTTTGTCTTCATTAGCTGCAAGGAAAATTAATGTAAATTTACCTTCAGGTACATCTTTTCTTCGTGTCTCAACTAGTCCTAATTTATTACAAAAGAAGTCCAAAGACTCTTCTATATTATTAATTCGTATCATA
>QCNN01000077.1 GCA_003213175.1 SAR116 cluster bacterium AG-426-B08
ATATAATAAAAGTGAGTTTTATTGGTAAACCAAACACGGGAAAATCAACTTTAATTAATTACATTTTGGGAGAAAAAAGACTTATTACCAGTCAAAAGTCTGGGCAAACAAGAGATTCTATTGAAGTAAAATTTATCCATAAAAGCAAAGAGTATATTTTAATTGATACTGCGGGAATAAGAAGAAAGTCAAATATTACTAACTTGATAGAAAAGTATAGTGTAAGTAATACTTTTAATGAAATAAAAAAATCTGATATATGTGTTCTTCTCATAGATGCTAATGATAATATTAAAAAACAAGATTTATTAATATCAAATAAGGTGTTGGAGTTTGGTAAGGGTCTTATTATTGTCCTTAACAAATGGGATAGTGTCAAAAATAAAATAGAAATAAGAAAAAAGTTTTTAGCAAGATTAAAAAAGTCTCTTACACAAATTAAAGAAATAAATTTAAATACTATTTCGGGTCTAAATGGTGATGGGGTTCCTAAATTATTAGATGAAATATCCAAAATTCATAATAGATTTGGAAATAGAGTTGAAACAAATGTACTTAACAAATTTTTTAAATATATTGTAGAAAAAACCCCACCACCACTTGTCAATGGGAAAAAAAATGCTCTAAAGTATATTACTCAGGTTAAATCTAAACCACCTACTTTTATTTTATTTTGTGCATATCCCAATAAAATTTCTAAAAGCTATATCAGATTTATTCAGAACTCTCTTCGGGAAAGTTATAATTTTCAGGGAATGCAAATTAAAATTTTGTTGAGAAAAAGTGATAATCCTTATTCAAATAAATAACTATTTAATTTCTATTAACTCCCCATGTTTTAAATTTTTATCATCAATACATAATATGATTTTAGAAGCAACTTCTCTTGCAGACGGGTTAGAGTTAGGATCTTCTCCAGGTACTGCAGAAGCTCTCATTTTAGTTCTAGTAGCACCTGGGTTTATGATATTAATTTTTAGATTAGTTTTTATATTCTCAGCAGCCCAAATTTTTCCCATATTTTCCAGTGCTGATTTAGAGATAGCATATGCACCCCAATAAGCTCTTGGATTATTGGCCACACCAGAAGAAATAATAAGAGCTATACCTTTTGAATTTTTGGCTTTTAATATTGAATCGAGAGACCTTATTAGTCTAAAGTTAGCGATAAGATTTATATTTATTACTTCTTGAAACTCATCTGCGTTTTGATGATGAAGAGGGCCTAAAGTTCCTAAAACACCAGCGTTTAAAATAAGAATATCTAAAACTTTAAACCTCTTAAATATTTCAAATCCTAATCTATCAATTGCATCATGATCTTTAAGATCTAACATATAAATTGATGAACTTCCTTTATGTTGTGCAATTTCATCATGAATTTTTTCTAATTTATTTTTATCTTTGCCTGTTAACAAAATGTGAAAGTTTTTTTGAGATAATTGAAGTGCAATTTCTCTACCTATACCTGATGTTGAACCAGTAACTAATGCTATTTTCTTATTTTTCATTTTTTAAAAAACTCAGTTACTTCAACTGGATAATCCCCAGTAAAACAATGATCGGTAAATTGGGGTGATTTGTTATTTCTTTGTTCGCATCCCATTGCCTTATAGGTTCCATCTAGGGATAAAAAAAACAATGAGGAAGCTCCAACTAATTTCGTCATTACATTTATATCATTATTAGAGGCAATCAATTCATTGAAATTTGGAGTATCTATTCCATAAAAATCTGGATACTTTATTGGAGGACAGGAAATACCTAGATGAACTTCTTTCGCGCCAGCTTCAAATACCATTTTTACAATTTTGTTTGCTGTCGTACCTCTAACAATTGAATCATCAATAAGAATTACTCTTTTATTTTCTATACAAGATTTATTGACGCTATGTTTTAATTTTACCCCAAATTGTCTAATTGATTGTGATGGCTCTATAAAAGTCCTACCAACATAATGACTTCTAATTATTCCAAGTTCAAAAGGAATTTTAGATTCTTGAGAGTACCCAATTGCAGCTGAAACACCAGAATCTGGAATTGGTACTATTACATCAGCATTTATTTTATTCTCTAGAGCTAATTGTTTTCCTAACTCTTTTCTATATGTATAAACAGTTTTTCCACCAACTATACTTTCTGGACTTGCAAAATATATTCTTTCAAAAATACATGGTCGTGCTTTTACACTCTTGAATGGTTTTACACTCTCTACTCCTTCGTCGGTAATTACAACTATTTCACCATTTTCAATGTCTCTAATATATTTTGCACCTATCATATCTAATGCACATGTTTCAGAAGCTAAAACATGAAAACCATTTTTTTCGCCCAAAACAAGAGGTCTTATCCCATATGGGTCCTTAACGCCAATTAACTTTTTATTTGTTAAAATAACTAGAGAATAGGCGCCCTTAATTTGATTCAAAGCATCTATAAGTTTTTCTATAAGCTTATTTTTTTTTGATCTAGCAACTAGTTGTAAAATTACTTCAGTATCAGATGTTGTTTGAAATATTGAACCCGTATCTACGAGCTTTTTTTTTAAAGAAATCGAGTTTGTCAAGTTACCATTATGTGCGCAAGCGAAACCCCCAACAGCTAGATTAGCAAATAATGGTTGTAAATTCTCTGACTTTGATTCTCCAGTAGTTGAATACCTGACATGTCCAATAGCTGTTTGTCCAGGTAACTGTGATAAAGTATTTATATCATTAAAGTTGTCACCAACCAGACCTTCTTTTTTTATAGAATAAAACTTTTTACCATCAAAACTTACTATTCCTGCTCCTTCTTGACCTCTATGTTGAAGAGAATGAAGTCCTAGTGCAGTGTGAACTG
>QCNN01000078.1 GCA_003213175.1 SAR116 cluster bacterium AG-426-B08
TGGAAACGGAGCTAAATCTGTCCCTTTAAGATGCCCTCCTTCGTCTGACGTTAATCTCCATGAATGTGAATTTAATCCGCCTTCATAACCAATAGTTTCTTTTTGAAGAAGTGCCATTTGTCTTGTATGTGAAACATATGTCTTATTTAAGTTATTACTATCAGTAATTCCTTCATTTATTAAAAACCCTAATGGATAGTCATCTTTTTTTATATCATCATATTTCATTATTCTTCCTTATTTTAAATTAAAAAATCAAAATCAACACCCTCATCAGCTTGCATTACGTGACTCATAAAAAGTTTGTTATACCCTCGTCTTTTAGTAAATTGCGTTTTAGATTTTTTTGAAATTCTATTTTCTATTTCATCTTTATCAATCAATAAATTTATTGAACGATTTTTTACATCGAGCTTTATAAGGTCTCCATCTTTAATGATTGAAAAAATATCGTTTTCATCAGTTTCTGGGCATACATGAAGAATTATCGTACCTGAAGCTGTCCCACTCATTCTTCCATCAGATATTCTTACCATATCTTTTACCCCAACTTTTGCCAATTTTTTTGGAATTGGAATTAGACCAGCCTCTGGCATGCCTGGCGCTGTTCTTGGGCCAATATTTTGAAGAATAAGCACTGAATTTTTATCAACATCTAATTCTTCACTATCAATTCTGTTTGCTAAGTCCTCCAGACCTTTAAATACAACTGCTTTACCCTCATGATATAATAAATCTTCACTAGCCGCTGACTGTTTAATTATTGCAGATCTTGGAGCTATGTTACCAAATAGCACAGCAATACTTCCTTTTTCGAAAATAGGATTATCTTTTGTCTTAATAATATTTTGTTTCCATTTATTATTATTATTAATAAGTTCTCCTAGTTTTTTCCCAGTTACGGTCATAACATCTAAATTTAAATAATCTTTAATTTCATAAAGAATTCTGGGAACCCCTCCGGCGTTATACAAATCCTCCATATAACCTATACCAGACGGTTTTAAATCAACTATCATTGGTATGTCTCTAGTTAATTCATCAAATTTTTTCATATCAATTTTTTGACCAATTCTACCTGCAATTGCAGTTAAATGAACCAAGCCGTTAGTTGAACCACCAATTGCAGATAGAGTGATTAGAGCGTTTTCAAAATTTTTAATGTTAAGATATTCACGAGGTATATGTTTTGATTGCGCTATTTTCACAGATTCAACCCCAGTTTTTTCTGCTATTCTTCTTCTTTCAGACGAAACAGCAGGCGCACAAGCACCAGATGGTATCATTAAGCCTAAAGCTTCTGTTAATATAGCCATTGTGCTTGCTGTACCCATAACTCCGCAAGTCCCAACAGTTGGAACAAGTTGATTATTAACATTATTTATATCTTCTTCATTTATCTCTTCAGCTCTATAAGCTGCCCAGAAACGCCGACAGTCTGTACAAGCCCCTACTCTTTCACCTTTAAATGAACCAGTTAACATTGGTCCAGTTACTAGTTGTATAAATGGAATATTTGAACTTAATCCACCCATTAATTGAGCTGGAACTGTCTTATCACACCCTCCTATTAATACACATGCATCCATAGGTTGAGCTCGTAACATTTCTTCTGTATCTATAGACATCAAATTTCTAAGGTACATAGATGTTGGATGTGCAAAAGATTCATGAATTGTTATTGTTGGAAATTCAAGAGGTATAGCTCCTGAGGATAAAATTCCAGATTTAACGCTTTTAATTAATTCTGTAACATTTCCATGACAAGGGTTAAAGTCGCTATAAGTGTTAGTAATACCAATAATAGGTTTTTCCAGCATGTCATCGGAATAGCCCAGACCTTTAATAAAAGCTTTTCTTAAAAAAATAGAAAATTCCTGATCACCATAATTAGTTAAGTTTTTCTTCATGCCCTTTAGTTTTGAAGTCATATAAAAGTTTTCCGCTATTAAGATTAATTTTTATAATAAAATAATATTTATAATATATTAAAATAGAAATAACTGTTAGATTTTAATGTTTTTTTCTGGAATAAAGTATTCAATTAATTTGGTCTTTTAAAGTTCGAATTTTTTTCTAGTATTTTTAAAATGGAAGAAGCGTCTTTATCTCGTAAACCGTGGGCTATTGCAGAATAATAATATTGCAGAGCCACTTGATATATTGGTATCCCAACAGACTTTTCTCTAGATAAGTCAGTAATATACTTTGAGTCTTTCATTGGTATAGAGAAATTCATCCCTTCTTTTGAGTAATCTTCATCTACCATTAATTTTCCTCTATTTTCAAACACTCCTGATGAAGAAAAAGTCCCGCTTATTGCTTCATGAATTATTTTAGGGGATAGACCTGATTTCATGCCCAAGATCATGACTTCTGCAGTCACAGCATTGTGAACTAAATTTAATATATTTCCAATTAATTTCATTATAATACCATTTCCAAATGCACCTACATCCGTAACCTGCTTGCAAAAAAGTTTTAGAATTAATTCAGCAATTTGTTTATCTTTTTTAGCACCACTAAGATATGAAGAAAGCTGACCATTCAATGCAGATATTCTGTTTCCAGAAACTGGTGCATCAACAATATTAGATCCATTTTTTAAAATAAATTTTTTTGCATTATTTTTACATT
>QCNN01000079.1 GCA_003213175.1 SAR116 cluster bacterium AG-426-B08
AAATTAGACAAATTTATTAACAAGTTACCATTTAAATTAACTAATGATCAAAAAAAAGCAATTGAAGAAATCAATCTTGATTTAAGTAAACATGAACCAATGATGCGGTTACTTCAAGGGGATGTTGGTTGTGGTAAAACTATTGTTGCTTTATGCTCAATGCTAAAAGTTTTTAAATCAGGATATCAAAGCTTAATTATGGCTCCTACTGAAATATTGGCAAAACAACATTACAGTACAATAAAATCATTCCTTAAGTTAGAGAAAATTGAACCACTATTGATATTAGGTAAAGGTAAAATTGAAAATGACATACTTAAAAAAAATCTTGCACTTATAAAAGATGGTACATCAAAAATCATTATTGGTACACATGCTTTAATTTCAAAAAACATAGAGTTTAAAAATCTAAAACTTGCAGTAATTGACGAACAACACAGGTTTGGCGTTAATCAAAGAATAGCGTTAGTAGAAAAAGGTCAAAATGTAAACCTTTTGGTGATGTCGGCAACACCAATTCCAAGATCACTTGCTTTAACATCGTATGGTGATATGTCTATAACTAATCTTAAAAATAAACCAGCAGGAAGGCAAAAAATTAAAACTTCTACAATCTCGTCTAAAAAAATAAATAAATTATATGAAGGATTAAAAAGACAATTACTTAAAGATTCTCTTATTTATTGGGTATGCCCAACAATTGATGAAAGTAAAGAAAATAATCTTATTTCAATAGAACAAAGATATAAAAAATTAAAAAATACTTTTAAAGAAATTGAAATTTCTGTTGCACATGGAAAACAAGATATTAAAGAAAGAGAGAACTCTATTAATGATTTCAAGTTTGGAAGATCAAAAATTTTACTTGCTACAACGGTTATCGAAGTTGGTGTTGATGTACCAAATGCTGATATAATTGTAATTGAGTGCTCTGAAAGATATGGACTTTCTCAATTACATCAGCTTCGTGGGCGTGTTGGAAGAAATAACAAGAAATCAAATTGTATACTTTTGTATGATGATGGTATTAGTGTAATGGCAAAACAAAGATTGAGAACATTAAGAAACCTAGATGATGGATTTGAAATCGCTGAAGAGGATTTATTACTTAGAGGCCCAGGAGAAATACTTGGAACAAAACAGTCAGGCATGAATAATTTTAGATTTGTTAATTTTCAACATCATGATCACTTAATAGATTTTGCAAAAAGAGAAGCAGGAATACTATTTGACAACAAAAAAGAAAATCAAGATAAAATTGATAACCTTCTCGAAATTTATCAAAAACAGATTGAATTTGACAATATTGGTGGATAATGATCAATAATAATTACTTTCCTGCTGCTACAATACCACCTGAAATTACCATTTTAACAGCTTGCTCTACTGACATATCTAAATAAATTAAATCTTTTTTAGGAACAAATAATAAAAACCCACTTGTCGGATTTGGTGTAGTTGGAATAAAAACATTAATTAAATTTTTATCCTTTGAAAGAGTTCTTTTAACCTCTCCTTTAGTACTTCCAGTGACAAAACCAATAACCCATAATTCTTTCCTTGGATATTGAACAAGAACAACCTCTCTAAAACTATTAGAGTTTGTTGACATAACAGTTTCCATAATTTGTTTAATAGCTGAATATATACTTCGAACTACAGGCATTTTTGAAACAATTCTTTCACCAAACCTTAAAAAAGTTCTACCTAATAATCCTGGTGTTAAAGCTCCAATCAATGTAACAAAAATGATTACAATAATTAACCCAAGACCAGGTATTTGATACGGGAAAGCCTCTCTAAAATTTAAGTATTCAGGCAATAAACCTGCAACTTTAATATCAATAAATGTTATAACTATCCAAGTAACATATAAAGTAATTAAAATTGGAACTGTAACTAAAATTCCTGTGAAAAAATAATTTCTAAATTTAGCAATTAAACCAACTTGAATTTTATTTTCTCCATTTTTTAAATTCATTTATTTTTCCCTAATAAAGTTATTAAATATGACTTATGAATATAATATGTATAAAGTGATAACATGAATAAATTAACTTCAAAAGAAATTAAAAAACTTCAAGAATTAAAGTCTATAGATAAATTGCTTAAAATTATAGAAGTTTTAAGAGATCCAATTAAAGGTTGTCCATGGGATTTGCAGCAAGATTATATGTCTTTGAGAAATTATTCTATTGAAGAGGCATATGAATTACAAAATGCTATAGAGAAAAGAGATATTAAAAATATTAAAGAAGAGTTGGGAGATTTGTTATTACAAATTGTACTGTTAAGTCAAATAGCTGATGAAAAAAATGACTTCAACTTTGAAGATGTAGCATCTGACGTTGCAGAAAAAATGATAAGACGACATCCACAAATTTTTGATAAAAATTATAAAAATTTAGACCATCCTCAAGATACATGGGAAAAAATAAAGTTAGAAGAAAAAATATCAAAAAACAGAAAAAGATTTTCAAAGTATTTTTGAAGATATACCTTCAAACCTTCCTCCATTTTTAAGAAGTTATAAAATTCAGAAAAAAGTTAGTACTAAAT
>QCNN01000080.1 GCA_003213175.1 SAR116 cluster bacterium AG-426-B08
TAACCTCATTAATTAATGTTAATTCTACCTTTAATTTTTTTTAACATTGTAGTACATATATATCAAAGTTAAAATTATAAATATTTGTATTATTGCTTTATGACTGCAAGAGAAAAAATAGAATATGATGTTGTGATTGTTGGAGCTGGACCATCCGGTTTATCTACAGCAATAAAACTCAAACAACTAAGTAAAAAAAATAATAAAGAAATTTCAATTTGTATTGTTGAAAAAGGTTCAGAAGTTGGTTCCCATATTTTGTCAGGTGCTGTAGTAGAAACTAAAAGCTTAGACGAGTTAATTCCTAATTGGAAAGATACAGATATACCGATAAAGACACAGGCTAAAAAAGATAAGTTTTTATATTTAACTGAACATAAATCATATACGTTGCCAACACCTCCTCAAATGAAAAATCATGGGAACTATATTGTAAGTTTAGGTAATTTGTGTAACTGGCTAGGAAATTATGCAGAAAATCTGGGTATAGAAATTTATCCTGGTTTTTCTGCATCTGAAATACTATTTAGTGAAAATGGTCATGTTGAGGGAATAGCAACAAATGATATGGGAAGATTAAAAGATGGTTCTGAAGGACCTAATTTTGAACAAGGTATTGAACTTAAAGCGAAACAAACAGTTTTTTCTGAAGGTTGCAGAGGTCATCTTGGAAAACAATTGATGAAAAAATTTGATTTGAACAGTGCAAATCAATCTCAAACTTATGCTATTGGTATAAAAGAATTATGGGAAATTGATGAAAACAAACATAATCCTGGTGAAATTGTTCATACAACAGGTTGGCCCCTGAAATCTGACACATATGGAGGTTCATTCCTTTACCATTTTGGGAAAAATCAAGTTTCGATTGGGTTTGTAATTGGTCTAGATTATAAAAATCCTTACCTATCACCATATGATGAATTCCAGAGATTTAAGCATCATAATGAAATTAAAAAACATTTGGAAGGTGGTAGAAGAATTTCATATGGTGCAAGAGCCTTAAATGAAGGAGGTTATCAGTCTATACCAAAACTAACTTTTCCTGGTGGACTTCTCGTTGGTTGTGAAGCTGGTTTTTTAAATGTACCCAAAATCAAAGGTACTCATTTAGCTATGAAATCTGGTATGTTGGCAGCAGAATCAATTTTTGAATTAATTGATAAAGAAAAAGAAATTACTCTTTATGAACAAAAAATAAAAAAGAGTTGGTTATATAAAGAATTACATTCAGTAAGAAATATTAGGCCATCATTTAAATGGGGTTTCTGGAAAGCGATAGTTTACAGCGCAATAGATACATACTTGTTCCGTGGCAAAGCACCGTGGACAATTAAACATGACGGTAGTGATCATAATTCACTTAGTGAGAAAAAGCATTTCAGTCCAATTAATTATCCTAAGCCAGATGGTGTAATTAGCTTTGATAAATTAACTAATTTATCATTTTCTGGTACTAACCATGAAGAAGATCAACCTTGCCATTTAACATTATTAAATAAAGATGTCCCAATAGAAGTTAACTTAGAAAGATTTGATAATCCTGAAACAAGATACTGTCCAGCTGGTGTATATGAAATTATTAATAATAATGGTAAACCATCTTTACAAATTAATGCTCAAAATTGTCTTCATTGTAAAACCTGTGATATTAAAGACCCTACTCAAAATATAAACTGGATTGCACCTCAAGGTGGTGGTGGTCCAAATTATCAAGGTATGTAGTAATTTAACTTGTAATTTTCTTTCTATTCAAATACATTAACATGTTAATTAATGTTTAATTCTTTTTCAAAAAACTCCTCTATTTTAGGCATTTTCTGGATGATTATTACATCATTTTTTTTTGTAGGTGTATTCATAACAGTTAAATATATTGGTACTAATTTACCTGCTTCACAATCTGCTTTTTTAAGATATCTTTTTGGAACGTTAATCCTTTTTCCTACAATAATTACAGGTTTTAAAAATACACAAATGCCTCTTACAAAAATATTTGCTATTAGAGGTTTTTTTCATGCAATTGGTGTTACCTTGTGGTTTTATTCAATGACTGTAATTACAATAGCTGAAGTGACTGCAATTGGGTTTTTAACACCAATATTTATATGTTTAGGTGCTTCATTTTTATTTAAAGAAAAAATAAAAGGTTTTAGATTATTAGCAATATTTTTATCTTTTTTAGGTGCTTTAGTGATATTGCGGCCTGGTTTTAAAGTTTTTGAAACAGGTCATGGGTGTATGTTATTAGCTGCTTTTGTTTTTTCTTTTTCGTATCTAATTGCAAAATATGTTTCTAAAAACAAAAACTCGGCAGAAGTTGTTGCGTTTTTGTCTTTTTTTACAACAATTTTTTTAATACCTCTTGCAATCTATCAGTGGGTAAATATGAGTAATGAAAATATTATTTTACTTTTTTTAACTGCAATATTAGCTACATTAGGTCATATTACTATGACTATGGCAATTAAATCAGCTCCTATGGTAGTTATTCAACCATTTACATTTTTACAACTTGTATGGTCAGTCATATTTGGCTTTATATT
>QCNN01000081.1 GCA_003213175.1 SAR116 cluster bacterium AG-426-B08
TTCTAACAAGATTACTTGGTTGAAATGTTCTTTTCATTTGATATTCCTTGAATTAATTAAATTTTTTAGTCAAATTTAATCGTTTAGTCAATACGATTATTTTTTTATTTGTTCATTAATAGTTGGTGCTGGTTTCATTTCTAAATCCCAAGGGAAATAAATCCAAGTATCTTGGGACACTTCTGTTATAAATGTATCTACTTGAAGTCTTCCATTAGGTTTAGCATAAACAGTTGCATAATGCGCTTTAGGAAGTTTAGGTCTGAGAGCTTTTATAGTTTCTCCAGTATCAACTAAATCATCTATAATTAACCAATCTTTTCCATCGTTAGCTACAGTTTCCTGTTTTAAAAATTGAACTTCGCCTTTTGTGTGCTCTTTATAAGAAATGACACAAATAGTATCTATTAATCTAATATCTAATTCTCTTGCTACTATTGCTGCGGGGACTAATCCACCTCTGGTAACAGAAATAATACCTTTAAAAGGCGCAATTTCATGTAACCTCCAAGCCAAGGCTTTACTATTTCTATGAATTTCTTCCCATGAGACTGGAAATGATTTTTCGTACACTATTATCTCTCTTTTTCAATTAATACATCAAAGATAAAATAAATTACATATTTTTTTTAAAAATTATTTAAAAAATCTAACTATATGGAATTTCTTTTTTATTATCTCTTATAGCGAAGCCGATAATGATCATACCTCATTATCTGTTTCCTCCTTTCGGGGAGAGAGGAGTTAACTTGATTGTTACAACTCCTCTCTTTTTAATATTGTCAAAATTTGGAGAGTTGCTTGAATGTTAAACTCTCCATGATTATATATATTATCAATAGTTTATGCTCGAACAGACGATGAAGCTAAGTTAATTTGTTTGAGTAGTTTGTGAGAGAAGAAGATTTTTATCTTCTTCTTTAACTAATAATTGAATAAACAAAATTTTTTAATCATTTCTAAAATCATATTCCTCTAAAACCACCCCCCTATTCCCAAAATTTTTTATCAATTGGTCTTCTTTCTCAATTCTCTCAATCTCTTGAAAAATTGGTTGGCACTTTTGATATGCTTTATCATCTTCATATTCAAATAAATAACCTAATCTGCTAACACCTTCTTTATTCCAAACTTTGGTAGTAACCATTCTTAAAATGCCATTTGCTTTTAACTTTGGTATATATTTGTCCTTTATATTGTTCCATCTAAATAACTTAAGTTCTAATTCTTTTTCTGAAACAAAATCTTGAGTAGTATAATTGATTAATTTAGATTTTTTCATCTTCTCATTCCTTCAAATTTGCCAAGATTTCTGCCAAGCATTGTTCCATCATCAAGATATATAATACCACGAAGCGAACCATCAGTATATTCTCTTAACTGCAAATTCCCTTGTCCATATCTATCATTCCATCTAAACCAGTATCCAGCTTGATTAGTTCCAGTAAAAACAATGTTTCCTTGCTCAATTACATTATTAAATTTGTAGTAAAATTGACCTTGAATATTCTGGACCCCTTGTAAAAGGAACAACACAAAAAGAACAAAATTTATCACAACCTTCTTGAATTGTTACAAAATCTGATACTTTTCCAATTTTTTTATCAAAGTTAAGATGATCAAATTTTGGAATTTCAGGAAATTTTAAATTTATTTCTTTTTTCTTTGAATCTTCGTTTATCTTTTTAAGCAATTTGGGAAGGTCAGTGTAAGCTTGTGGGCCAACCACTAAATCTACCCATGGTGATCTTTTAGTAATCTCTTTTCCTTCTGCTTGTGCAACACAGCCAGCAACAGCAATAATTGGTTTAGTTAAATTATTATTTTCGTAAATTTTTTTTATTCTTCCTAAATCAGAATACATTTTTTCAGCTGCTTTATCTCTAATATGACATGTATTTAATATTACTAAATCAGCTTCTTTAATATTTTCAGATGTTTCATAACCATGACCATTTAACAAATTAGACATATGATCGCTATCATAGAAGTTCATTTGACAACCATATGTTTTAATAAATAATTTTTTCATAATATAAAATAATTTGATAAACTTTCGTTAAACTCAGTTTAATAAAAGTTATCAATAGCATGATGTAAGGTATAAGTCATATCTTTTCTATTTGTAAAATCTTTTCCATTAAGAGGTGGTAAAAATGTTATTTTAGCTTTAATTGAAAATAATTTTAAGACATTAATTAAATGAGGTTTTAAATCCATATCACCATACCAAGCAATAATAGGTTTTAACCATCTATTTAAAGGCATTCCATTTATACTTGTATAATTAATTACAATTGGTTGAATCAAAATATTTTTTTGTTCCAAAGAAGTTAGTAAACTTGACTTGAATTTAAGAACTCTTATCCCGTCAGATGTAGTCCCTTCTGGAAATAAAATAATACTATCTCCTTTAGAAATAAAATCATAAATTATTGATTTATTTCTTTTCAAAAATCTTAAATTTCTATTAATAAATATCGTATTACCTACCTTAGATAAATAACCAAAAATTGGCCAATTAGAAATCTCATTTTTTGC
>QCNN01000082.1 GCA_003213175.1 SAR116 cluster bacterium AG-426-B08
AAATACATTAGACCTTTAATAATGGTCTTATTATTTGTAACTTTTTCTTTTTCTTCCCAAGCTGACTATCCAAATAAACCTATAAAATTATACATTGGTTTTAAAGCTGGTGGCGGTACTGATACTGTTGGAAGAGTATTTGCAAAAATTTTAAGTGATCAGGTTGGTCAGCAAGTGAATGTAATTAATAAACCTGGTGCAGGTGGTTGTGTGGCTGCGATGGCCGTTTCAAGAATGAAAGCAGATGGTTATAATTTATTAATGGATCCATCTTCCTCAATTACTTGGGGACGTCATACTAATCCTAAGTGTACAATTAAAGTGCCTGATTTAACGTATGTTGGAATGATAGCACAATTTAATTTTGGATTAGTTGCCCATAAAGATGCTCCTTACAATACAATTGAAGAGTTTGTTAAATGGGGTAAAGGAAGAACTGTTAGTTATGTGTTATTATCACCTGGCGCAAAAGCTCTTATGAAGTATATTGCTAAAGAGTCTGGACTAAAAGTTAAATACGTACCTGCAAAAGGTGGAGCAGATATGATTAATTTAATTTTAGGAAAGCAAGTTGATTTAAGTTTCTCAGGTGGAATTCATTCAAGACATCCTGATAAAATTAAACTCATAGCATCTGTAGCAAGTTATAGACACGCTGCTAACCCAAATGTTAGAACTTTGAAAGAAAGTGGTTATAACTTTGAGGGTGGTGGTTTTCATACTGTGGCTGCTCCAAAGGGATTGCCAGCTAATATACTAAGTAAGTTAGAGGCTGCAATGAAATTTGCATCAACTCATGCCGCAATGAAAGATATTTCTAATAAAACAAAGTTTCCAATTTTTTATAAAACAAGTAAGCAAGCTCTTGAAGTTATGAAAAATCAGGATAAAAACTACGGTAACCTAACTAAAATTACCGGTAAAATGTAAAAATAAATTTAGGCTTAATCTATATTTAGGTTAAGCCTATCTTAATATCTTATAAATATAATTTATTAATATCTTAAAAACTTTTATTTTATTAATTTGTGGGGTTAATTTATAATAATCCTAATTTAATATTTTAAGAGGTGTTTGTTATGGGAAAAAAACCAAATATTATTTTCATTACATCAGATCAACAAAGAGCTGATTGTTATGGTTTTGCTGGTAGAAATATTAGGACACCTCACCTTGATGAACTAGCTTATTCAGGTACAAGATTCAATTCATGCATTACACCGAATTTAGTTTGTCAACCATCTAGGGCCTCAATTTTGACAGGACAACTTCCATTTACTCACGGAGTATGTGATAATGGTATAGATTTAAAATCTGAGGTGGCTGAACACGGTTTTGCAGAACAATTAAATAAAGTTGGTTACAAGACATCATTTATTGGGAAAGCTCATTTTGCAACTTCATCAACATTTGCTCCTACTGGGACGCCAGAGTGTAAACATAGTTCCGAACATTTTGGTCCAGATTGGTATGGACCTTATATGGGGTTTAAACATGTAGAACTTATGACTCTTGGTCATTGGTATAAAGAAAAAGGACCCACGCTTCCTCCAGGAGGTCAACATTTTGAGAGATTTGTATTTGATGAAGCAGGTGGCCCTGAGATTTTTGATATTTGGCATAAGCCTGCATTTAAAGGTCATGGGGCAGCACAAACTTGGCACTCATCTATGCCAGTTGCACTTCATTCCAGCACTTGGTGTGGAGACAGAGCTATTGCATTATTGAATAATCAGAAAGAAAATGAACCTTTTTGTTCTTGGATTTCATTTCCAGATCCCCACCATCCTTTTGATTGTCCAATACCATGGAGTACGATGTATAACATAGATGAAGTTGATCTTCCAAAAGAAGGAAAAAAAGATTTAAATGCAAGACCGTGGTGGCATAAAGCTTCATTGGAGAGCGAGCCAAATTTAGCAGACCCACAATTAAAATTTTTTAGAGCAAAGTTATCTAGATCGGAAGATCAGTCAGAAATTCAATTGAGAGAAATGACTGCAAATTATTTTGGAATGATTTCCTTAATAGACCATAATGTTGGAAGAATAATTTATGAATTAAAAAGGTTAGGGCTAGATAAAAATACTATAATTATTTATTCAACAGATCATGGTGATTTATTGGGTGACCATGGATTATATTTAAAAGGACCAACACCATATGAAGGTTTGTTAAGAGTTGGTTTAATAGTTAATGGAAAAAATATTCCAAAAAATAAAGTGATTTTAGATCCCGTTTCTACATTAGATATTCCTGCAACTATTTGCGATTTGGCAGGTGTAGAATTACCTTCGAAAGCCCAGAGTAAATCTTTGATACCTGTTATCAAAGGTAATCAAACAAGAGATGTTGCTCACAGTGAGTGGAAGGTAAATGCTAGTAGATGTGGTGTTGAACTTGAGTTGCATACAGTAAGAACCAAAGAGGCTAAATTAACCATTGAAAAAAATAGTGGAGCAGGTGAAATGTATAATCTCATTGATGATCCTAATGAGATGAATAACTTATATGAAGACAATAGCA
>QCNN01000083.1 GCA_003213175.1 SAR116 cluster bacterium AG-426-B08
TAATAATTCCTTGATAGCAAAAGCTATATCTTCATCTTCAATGTTTATAGCTTTTCTTTTAATTCTTAATTTATGAGCTTTCTCTAATACATTTGCATACGTATAACCAAGTGGAGGTTCAAATTTATAACTAGCTAGTTCAATTAATAAACCAAGAGGTTCTTTAAAATAGATAGAATCCATAAAACCTCTATCCTTTATTCCTGTGTTTGAAAAACCATTTTCATTTAAATTTTTTTCAGCAATTCTGATAGTGCTTTGACTAACCCAAATAGCAATGTGATGAACGCTTCCAATCTCATTATTTAGTTTTATCTTATTTGAAACTCTTTTTTCATTTGTAAAAACAGTTATTGTTCTTCCATCCCCACAATCAAAATACAAATGATTAATTAATAAATCATCAAGATTAGGTTGTTCAAATATGAGTTTCATACCTAGAATATTTTGCCAAAAATTAATTGAACTTTCTCTGTCTGCTCCATTTAAAGTAATATGATGAATTCCCTGAGATTGGATTATACTTTCCACTGATTCTCCTTAGTTAGAAATTATGATAAAATTTTTTAAATAATATTTAAAGTTAATAAATCAATATTATATAATCTAAATGTTATCAATTGATACTAAAGAAATATCTAAAAATAAACTAACTTCAGAACTAACCAACAATATAATATCTATGGCTTGGTCAGACAAAATAAGCTTTGAATATATTTTTCATCGCACTGGTCTTACTGAGGGTGAAGTAATTAAGGTAATGAGAAAAAAATTGAAACATAAAAGTTTTAAAAATTGGAGAAAAAGAGTTAATGGTAGAAAATCTAAACATAGAAAACTTAATGAGTTAAGAGATGATTAACGTTTTTTATGACGGCAAATGCGGTTTGTGCAGTAAAGAAATCAAATATTATCAATCAGTCGCAGACGACAAGTTATTTAAATGGTTTGATATAGCGAATAACCCTGAACATCTAATCTCTATAAATATTCCTCAAAAGGATGCTTTATTATATATACATGCTAGTGATGAGAATAATAAATTATTTGTTGGAGTTGATGCCTTTTTACTAATTTGGAAAAATATTAAATATTGGAAGTTTCTGTAGTTTTTTGTTAAGCTATCTGGAGTGTCTGGGATAGAAGTTACAGTGTGGCGATTTGGAATAGGTGGTTTTGCTTTATTAATTCTATCGTTATTGGATCCTAAATCAAGAGATCTTATTTCTCCTCTAAAGACTTCCTTTTATCCTATTTTAATGTTGTCAATCCTAGGAATGTCATTCGGTCAATTTTTATTCCACTGGGCATTAGATTTTGCATCAGTTGTTCAAGTGGCAACTATGATTACTATAATGCCTATTATCGTTGTTTTTGTATCTAAATTTGTTGAGGGTAATATTATAACTCCTCCTAAAATTGTGAGTGGAATAGGAGCTTTTTTGGGTTGTATGTTTCTTCTAACTGATGGTTATCTTGAGAAATTGAGTGGATCAGGAAATAGTATTATTGGAATAAACTTGACTATGGGTGCAGCACTAATTGGAGCGATTTATCTTGTATTAGTTAAACCATATATTAAAAAATATGGTTCTATAAGAATGACAACTTATACATTCTTTTTTGGGTTTTTTGCAATGTACCCAATTATCGGGATAATTTGGGGTATATGGGTTAATCCTATGGACTTATTTGAAAGAAACGAAATTGAGTATTATTCGATTATTACTTTGGGTGTATGGAATACTTGTATAGCATTTATTTTATGGTTATGGGGATTATCTCGTGTACCAGATATTGCAAGAGGAAATTACTTATTTTTTCTTAAACCTGTTATTGCACTTTGTTTAGCATTTTTCATTTTAGAAGATACTATAACTACCAATCAATTATTTGCTATATTTGCAATTACAGCTTTTGTTGCAATGGAAATATTTTACACACCTTTATCTAAATTATTTAAAAAATAGACTTTAATTTTTTTGCATTAACACAATATCTTTTGAAATGATGTTGCATTTCCAACCTAGTTCTGCGGCAATGAACTCAAAAGTCTCAGCTGAGTAAAATACAACATGAGTTGGATCTCGTCTGTAATGCCAATTCTTAAAACAAATCTCTTTTGAATAGAAACATGTCATAATTCCCAACCATCCTGAAACAAAAATTAATTTATTTAATAACATAAACTCTTTTTGTGGATTATGAAAATGTTCGGCTACTTCTGTACAAGTTATAAAATTATAATTTTTTGAGAAAATTTCCTTATTTGGAAAAAAATATGGATCATAAATATCTACTTCAAAACCATCTTTTTTAATCATATAGGCAAGTGTAGGACAATAGCCGCATCCAAAATCAAGGCCCTTATCTAATTTTGATATTTTTTTTTTGAGAGGATTATACAATCTTGACAAAAACTTTTGATAATTTTTGTCATGAATATAATTTTCATGTTTTAGATAATGTCTTTTTTCACTTTTAAAGTTGATATAGTGTTTTTTGTGTAAA
>QCNN01000084.1 GCA_003213175.1 SAR116 cluster bacterium AG-426-B08
CGATGGGCTTCTCCAACATCTGACAATGGATAAATATGATTTACATTAGATTTTAATTTCCCTTTGCCCAAAATATCAAAGAGATCTTTTGCACTTTCTAACAAATGATGTCTTTTGGCCATATAGTGCATAATAGCTGGTCTTGTTAAAAATAAAGAACCTTTCATACCTAACTCAATAACATCTACCGGGTCGGGAGCACCAGATGCATGTCCATAAGAGGCCAACATACCCATTGGTCTTAGGCAGTTCATTGATTTTTTAAATGTATCTCTCCCAATGGACTCATAAACAACAGGACATCCTTCTCCATCAGTTACTTTTTTTACAACACTTTCGAAATCTCCTTTAGAGTGGATGACAGTATAATCTGCTCCTGCTTTTCTTGCTTGTTCAGCTTTTTTTTCACTACTTACTGTTCCAATCACAGTTGCTCCCAATTCTTTACCCCACTGACATAGTATCAGCCCCATACCTCCAGCTGCAGCATGAACTAAGATTACGTCACCTTGTTTAACAACATATGTTCTGCGAAGTAAATATTGTGCTGTAAGTCCTTTTAACATAACAGCTGCAAGGTCTTGGTCTTTTAGGTTAGATAAAAAATCTGGAACTTTCAGCAATTTTTCAGCTGGATAATTCCTTTCTTCACTATAAGATCCGTGAGGTGGTAAAGCATATGCAACTCGATCACCTTTAGTAAAGTTTTTTACGTTCTCTCCAATTTCCTTAACTATGCCAACACCCTCAAATCCTAACACAAGTGGTAGTTCAGGAACTGGCCAGGGGTGTGGCATTCCACGGCGATGATATGTATCTACGTAATTTATTCCTATCGCAGTATTTTTTATTTGTAACTCAAATGGTCTAGGGTCAGGAACTTCTATTTTTTCCCATTTAAAAACTTCTGGACCACCTTTTTCATATATTACAGCTGCTTTTACCATTTTTTAAGATTATTATGCTTGAATACATTTTTGACTTTGTTCACCTAATCCCTCAATACTTAGTTTCATAACATCTCCTGATTTCAAAAAGACCGGAGGTTTCATCCCAAGTCCAACTCCAGGAGGTGTTCCTGTCGCTATAACATCACCTGGATTTAAACTCATAAATTGAGATAAATAATGAACAATATGATTGACTGAAAAAATCATTGTCTTTGTAGATCCATTTTGCATCCTCTGTCCATTTACGTCCAAAGTCATAGAGAGATTTTGAGGATCATTGACTTCATCTTTTGTAACTAGATACGGACCTATTGGACCAAAAGTGTCACACGACTTTCCTTTTGTCCATTGCCCAGATCTCTTTGCTTGAAAATCTCTTTCTGAAATATCATTTACTACACAGTATCCAGCTATATATTGTTGTGAACTTCCTTCAGAAATATATTTTGCTTTTTTACCAATTATAATTCCAAGCTCAACTTCCCAATCTGTTGCAGAGGATGTTTTAGGGATTTCAACATCATCATTTGGACCTATAATTGCCGAAGTTGCTTTTTGAAATAAAATTGGTTCTGGAGGAGCTTCTGCACCAGTTTCTGCTGCATGATCAGAATAATTTAAACCTATGCACAAAAATTTGCCTACATTTCCAACACAAGGACCTATTCTTGGATTATTATCTACAACAGGTAGTGAAGACATATCTACTTGATTTAATTTATTTATTCCATCATCACTAATAGTTGAACCGTCTATATCATCAATTACATTTGATAAATCTCTTATATTTCCGTCATTATCTATTATTCCTGGCTTTTCTGACCCAGCATTACCGTATCTTAATAACTTCATTTTTTTCTCCTTGTTTAAAATAGATTAAATACAAATTCCACCATCTATGATATGAAATTGACCTGTTGTAAATCCAGAATCATCACTTGCTAAATATGTAGCTAAAGCCGCTACTTCCTCGGCCTCACCAAGTCTTCCCATAGGTTGTCTTGCTACGAATTTAGATTTAACTTCATTAAAGTCTCCACCTAGAGCAGTTATTCTTTGATTGAGAGAAGGACTTTGTATTGTACCTGGACAAATTGCATTACATCTTATGCCTTGCGTAACAAAATCTGAAGAAATAGACTTAGTCATTCCCAGTACAGCAGCTTTAGAAGCTGAATAAATAAATCTACTCGGTATACCCTTTACTGAAGAAGCTACAGATGAAATGTTAATTATAGAACCACCTCCTTTTTTTATCATCAAAGGGAGCACTCCTTGAATCATGTGAAACATTGCTTTTGCATTTACGTTAAATGCAAAATCCCATTCTTCATCATTAGCATCAACTATAGAACCATCATGAACAGTGCCTGCACAGTTAAACAAAACGTCAGGTTCTTCAATATTACCTAATAAATTAGAAATTGCATTTTTATCAGTTACATCAAGAACATGAGTTTCAGCAACAAACTTTGACAATTCATTCAAAGTTTTTTCATTGATATCGGTTGCAATGACATGAGCACCAGCTTTTGCAAATGCCTTT
>QCNN01000085.1 GCA_003213175.1 SAR116 cluster bacterium AG-426-B08
TAATGGCAGAACAGATAATTGATATACGTGAAAGAATTGAAAAAATGCGAATCAAATTTGATGTAGATCAAAATGAAAAGCTGATTCTTGAGGAAAAAGTGGATAAAGCATATAATGAAAATAAAAATTTAGAGGAAAATGTGAGCCAAAATGAAGTTAATTTGTTAAATCATAAAAATGTAGAAATACAAAATATCAAAACCTCTAAAGAAAAAACAAATAATATTAATAATAAAGAAGAAATAGAAAACTCCTTCCCCTCAGTAAGTTTATCAGTTAAGAACCCAGTTTCTTCCAAAATTTTGGTTATTTTAATGACATTGCAAATTTTTTCAAATATAGGAATATTATTTCTTTTATATAGCTTGATGGATTAAAAGGTGGATGAAAATTCTTTTTCAAAAATAAGTAAAAAATTACCACCTGTAAAAACAGGACAAAGATTTGGTGCAAAATTAGCTCAGACAAAAAAGGTAGGTCTTTTTTCAGAGAGAAGATTTTTAATTTTTACTAAAAAAGGACCAATTGAAATAACTTTCAAACCTGCTCACTACTCTGCTGCTTTTCTTATGCTTGTTGTTGGTTTTACAAGTATTGTTTACTGGTCAGTAATTGGTCTCTCTTCAGCGATAGATGTTGCACAAAAAGACATTATTACAGAAGCATCTGCAAACTTTGTAAATAAAGAAAGTTTTGACAAAGAAATTTCTTTAAAATCTGATACTAGTTTAAATGAAGATATAGAAAGTTCAGATGTAAATGTTAAGTCTGATTTTGAGAGTAATATAACTATACCAAATCATAAAAAGCCTTACTTTAAAACTAATCCAGTGTTTATAATTAAAACTTTAAATCCTAAACCAGGCGAGAGTTACTTATCAGAAGACATACAAATTTCTCAGCCGGATGTGATTGTTTCAAAATCTGAAAAAGGTTGGAAAATTGATTTGAATAGATCTACGCTTCCAACTGTAAGGATTGATGAAGAATATATTGAAGAGATGAACAATCTTAATTTAGACGAAAAGTCAAACGACTTTTCAAACGAAAAAATTGGAGAGGCTAAATGGTTAAAAAAAGCTGTAGAACAGAGGAATAAGACAATATTAAAAGTTACATCTGAAATTTTAAAGAAACAAACTGGATTTTTTAAACATGGTTTTAGTCATATGAAACCAATGATTTTAAAAGACGTTGCTGATGCAATAGGTATGCACGAAAGTACAATTTCAAGAGTAACAAATAGTAAATTAATTCTTACAGAATGGGGATTGCTCTCAATGAAAGACTTTTTCTCAGCATCCATTGCAAGTACTGAAGAGAGTGATAAACATGCAGCATCTGCTGTTAGAGAAGCTTTAAAAAAGTTAATTTCTTCAGAAATATCTGGTAAGCCATTAAGTGATGAAAAAATCGCAGATGTTCTAAGCAATGATGGTATGGATGTCGCGCGCAGAACAGTAGCAAAATATAGAGATATGTTAAATATTCCCTCGAGCGCTCAAAGAAGAAGAAATGCTAACTTTAATAAATTACTATCTAATGGTTGAAGATTGTTTTTTTAAAAATGAAGATAAGTTTTTTATATTTTTGCTCTGAACTTTACCAGTTTTAGTAAAAATAGTTATATCTATTCTTCCATTTAAGAATTGATTTATGTTTTTATTATTCTTTGTGACTGTGTTTTGTTGCATATTTTCTCCATATCTAGAGATAAATTGCATAAGGCATGCCAAATCATAATTATTTAAATTCTGCAAATGATTTTATACTATTTCTACTTAATAAATTTCTTCCGATCTTGAAAAATTTTGCTGGGTCTTTTGATTTGCCGTTTACTGATATTTCGTAATGTAAATGTGCACCTTTAACTCTTCCAGTTTTACCCATTTTACCAATTACTTGCCCTTCAGTTACAATTTGACCTTTTTTAACTAATATTTTAGCTAAATGTCCATAGGTAGTCATTATACCAAAATTGTGTCTAATTCTTATAACTTTTCCAAATGAACCATGATAACCTGCAAAAACAACTATTCCATCTGCAGAGACTGATATGGATTCCTGCCATGTTCCAGCTAGGTCTATTCCATGATGAAAGGCCCATTTTTTTAATACTGGATGTTTTCTTTTCCCATACTTGCTTGAAACATAATAATGTTCCATTGGCGGTTTCAAAGGTATGTACTGAATGGCTTCTTTATAAATTGATAATAATTCTAGTCTTTGTTTTAGAGCAAATAAAAATTCTTTACTGTCTGGTTTGAGATAAGATGAATCTTTTATTAATTTTGACGTTTCTATTATACTTGAGTCTTTAATTTTAATTGTCAGACTATTAAAAACCTTTTCCATTAAAATTAGCTCGTTATCTAATGATACAATAAACCGATAATTTTTAGCTCTGTCATCTAATTTTGGAGGAGTTAAGTAAGTAATACTTTCTTCCATTTTTGGTTGGATTTTGTTTTCCTTAT
>QCNN01000086.1 GCA_003213175.1 SAR116 cluster bacterium AG-426-B08
TAACTCATTACCCTTCCCAATTGTCTGGAGGCGAACAACAACGTGTTGCAATTGCAAGATCAGTTGTTATGAAACCAAAACTAATTTTAGCAGACGAACCAACAGGTAACCTGGATAGCGAAAATTCTGAAATTATATCAAATATGTTGTTTGAATATGTAAATGAAGAATCTGCTAGTTTAATTTTAGTTACCCATGATCAAAATCTAGCAAAAAGAACGCAAAAAATAATAAAAATAAAAGATGGTACAATTGTTAAATGATCTTCCTATAAGTTTTTTTCTTGTTCATGCATATAGAGACCTATCAAGAAGTTACAAAAGTATACTAAGTATTATAATCACACTATTTCTAAGTTTGTTTATTTTAAGTAGCATCTTTACTGTAAAAGATAATCTAGAAGAGTCTCTTAAAATTAACGCTAAAACTCTTTTAGGTGGTGACTTAGAAATTGATTATAATAGAGTTGAAGGAGACAAACTTTTATTAGATAAGATTGGTAAGTTTTCTTTAATTTCAAAAATTGTTGAATTTAATACTATGATTTCAACAATTAATAAACGAGACAACATAACGTCTTATATAAGAATAAAATCGGTTGACAAAAATTACCCTCTATTTGGGAAAGTATTAACTGAACCTAAAAATATATTAAAAAAAATAAATGACATTGATAATACTATTATTGTTAATGAAAATATTTTTAAAAAGCTTAATTTAAAATTAAATGATAAAATTAAACTCCAAAATAAAGAATTCATAGTTATTGGTTTAGTTAAAAATTTACCTGATATTGGTGGTGCTTTCGTTTTTGGTGATTTTGCCATAACAGGAGAAAAAATTATTGAAATTCTTAATTTAAAAAATTTTGGTAGCTTTTTAAGTTATGAATATAAAGTTAAATTCTTTGATAATATCGACATAAAAAGTGCAACAAATAAGCTAACTGCACTATTATCTAAAGAAAAAAATATTAAAATAAGATCACCAGAAAATTCAGCAATTGGTATTAAAAACTTTATCGACAATTTTTCTCAATTCTTATCTCTAATATCAATAAGTACCATTTTAATTGCTGGAATAGGAATATCTAATAGTTTATTGGCTTTTATTAACCAGAAGATAACTTCAATATCTATTCAAAAAGCTATTGGTATGTCTTCTGCAAGCATAAAAAAAATATTTTATGTAGAACTTATTATTTTACTGATTTTAATTACATTAATTACGTATGGCTTAAGTTTCTTATTAAGTCCAATTATTAACAACTTTATTCAATTGGCTATTGGTATTGAGTTGAGTACTCATTTCTCATTATATAATTTTACAAAAATACTTTTTATAGGAGTTTTGGTTACAATTATATTTTCTTTACCTACTATAAATTCTATTGATTCAATTTCTTCATCTAATTTATTAAGAAATAATTATAAGGCATTGAAATTCAATTTTAATAAATCTTCTATTTTGTATATTTTACTATTGTCTTTTTTACTAATAACGACATTCTCGTTTAGTTTTTCAAAGCCTGTATATAGTTTACTTTACTTTATATCTTTTTTTGTTTTTTTAATAACTTTTTACTTTATGTCTAGAATTATCATTAGACTTTTAAAAAAATTAGAGACTAACAAAAATATTATTTTAAAAATTGCGACAAAAAATATTATTAATTCACATGTTAGCACTTCCATAACAATTTTGTCTCTTGGATTAGGATTAACATTATTACTAACTTTATCGTTTGTTGGATCCAACTTTAAAAGGGAAATACAAAATTCAATTCCTTCAATCGCTCCTGATTATTTTTTTGTTGGAATTCAACATGAACAAAAAAATCCTTTAATAGACCAAATAAAAGAATATGAAAAAAATGTAAATATTGAAGTTTTGCCTATGGTTTCTGCAGGTATCGTTAAAATTAATGGCATAGATCCAAATACTTATATAGATAAATCAAATGGTAGCTATTGGGTTATAAGAAATAATAGAAGAATTTCTTGGAGTAATGAAATACCAATTGATAACCCTCTAACAAAAGGTACATGGTGGGATCTTTCTAAACCTAATAAGCTTCAATTATCTATTGATGACAGAGTTGCAAGAGATTTGGGCATTAAAATCGGTGATAAAATTATATTAAATGTTTATGGAAGAGAAATTGAAGGTGAGGTTTTTAATTTTAGATTAGTAAACTATAGAGATTTAAGTATTAATTTTGCTATTTTGATTAATCCACAATACGCCATTAATATCCCACACGAATACCTAATGACGACTAAATTCAATAAAATTAATAACTTCAAGGAAGTAGATTTTTTAAATAAATTTCCTAATGTTTCAATAATTAAAATATCTGATTATCTTACAAAAATTAATGACCTATTAAATAAGATTTTTATCGGAGTAAGTTTAATAGCATTAATAACAATTGTTGTAGGTTTAGTTGTTATTTCAAGTACAATAA
>QCNN01000087.1 GCA_003213175.1 SAR116 cluster bacterium AG-426-B08
GAGAAAAAAAAATCATCAAAAGGTAGAAAAAAAGCAAAAGAAGAAAAGCCTGATCTAATAGCTATAGAGTTAGCTGAATTAGAAAAAATTGATGAAGAAAACTTAAGCGAAGAACAAGAAGATAGATTAATGGAATTAAGACGAATTAGAGCACAAAGAAGAATGCACCAAGAAATAGATGAAGGCTTTCAAACAGAAATGAAAAAAGCTGATGAAGAAATTAAAAACCTAAAATCAGAACTAAATATTAAAGATAAATTGCCAAAAGGATACGTTGAATAATTTAATTTAAGTTCATCATAATTGTGAGCATTCTAGTAAAGTAACCTTTAAACATCTATAATATAACTTTTTTGCATTATCTATTTCTTTCTTAGACATAATGTTTTTTAACATTGCCAAGTTTTGTTTTGCACCATTAATATTTTGATCTAAGCTTATTTGCCACCAAAGATAGGCTTTTGAAAAACTTTTTTTTACTCCTTTACCTTCAAAATAAAGATGGCCTAAATTTATTTTTGCGGATGGATGACCTTGAAGAGCAGATTTTAAATAAGAGTCAAATGATAGTTTGTAATTTATTTTTGTTCCTTCTCCCTTATAATATAAATTACCAAGAGCATAATTAGCTAACATGTTATTTTGTTTGGCTGATAAAAATATCCAATTAAAGGCTTCATTATCATCTTTTTTTGTACCAAGGCCTTTTTTCAACATAATTCCATAGTTATATTGAGCCTTCGAATTTCCCATGTTAGCATAGTAGCTCAAAAAATATAGTGCAGTCTTATAATCGCCGTTTTCCAAGGCAGAGTAAGCTCTTTTTAGTTCATTTGCCTTTGAAATATTTGTAGATAAGAAAAAAATTATTATTAATATTAAATAAAATTTATTTTTCATTTTACTTCTCTTTTTAATAAATATAATAATATTATATTGAGGAGAAAGAAATGTCTAAAATAATTGAAACTTCGTTTGGTACTTTAGTAGATCTTAAAAGAGTTGCAAAAGGTAGAGCATCAGGTATAGAAAAAAAAGGTGCATTTTATGTCTTTTCTCTAAGACTAGATAATAATGATATCAGAGAATACTCTTTTACAGACAGGTCTAGAGCTGAAAATATGAGAAAGATTCTCATTAGTCACCTTGAACAAAGAATAGTTAAAAAATCAAGAAGTTAATATTCTATATATTTAACTAAGCTACAATAGTTTTTTCGTTCAAAAGATTATTTATTTTTTCTATTTGAGGACTGATTTTTTTTATTAAATTGTTAACTTCTTCAGAATTATCCAAAGTTCTTGTTTTTACAATTTCATAAATCATGTCATCAAACTGTTTTTTTAACTCCAAATTTTTATATTTTTTTGACATTTTTACCTCTTTTTTATAATAGGCAAAAACTATGCCAAAATTTCATCTTTTATTTTTACGCCATTTCCATGGTTTTATAAAACTTCCTGACCATAATCCAAGTTTATTCTCTTTTGCATTTTTTTCATCTATTACATAATCTTTAGAATATTTTCTATACGCAAGTGCCCAACCTAACTTTACCATTTTCTGATTAACATTTGTATCATTTACAAAACAAACTCCTATAATTCTTGAATATCTATCTATTCCCTTTTTTTTACAATATACAATATTTGTACCTAAGATTTTAATTAGTGCTTTTTTAGAACTTATGCCACATTTGTAGGGTGTATTTTTAATATTTTTACATATTTGATTTTTTTCAGGTGCATCTATTCCATGCAAACGTATTTTATTATTATTTAAAATAATTGTATCACCATCGATTACTTTTACTGATTTTAAATTTTGTGAAAACGAATGTGAATTTTGAAAAAAAAATAAAATTAAAATCAAATTATATAAATAAAAACTTGAAACATAATTTATCTTTTTTTGAGACATGATTAATTTACATTAATAAATTTTTCTAAAACTTCATAACTCTGCGCACCTACTAAAGTTCTATTATTTAATACATATGTAGGAACACCAGTTACTCTATATTGATACGATTGGCTCCAATGTTCATCTACTTTATTTTTAAAAAGCCGTTTGTTTATTACTTTTTCACCTTCGATAATATTCAGTCCAGACTTTTCAATGACTTCAATTAATATATTTTTATCATTAAGGTTTTTATTTTCTATAAAATAAGCCTCGTAAAATCTATCATGAATATCAAAATTTTTATAAATTTCATATCCCCAAACTCCAATTTCTTGGGCTAACCTAGAGTTATAAGTATGTGTTCTATAGTTAAATTTTATATCTTCATTTTTCATTAATGCAGCCATATTTTCATTCTTAAATTCTAATTCTTTCTCTGAACAGTTAAAAAGTTCTATAAGTTTTAACCCTTTATTTGGAGTGTTTGGATGAAGTGGAAAATGTATAATTTCTATATTAAAAT
>QCNN01000088.1 GCA_003213175.1 SAR116 cluster bacterium AG-426-B08
GTCCTGAAAGATTAAATGCACTTAGTACTGTAATAAGAGAAGGAATGGCAAAAGCATTTACTCGCTTCCATGAAGATGACGATTTAGAAGTTGCTATTTTAACTGGGACAGGTAGAGGGTTTTGTGCTGGTGAAGACATGAAAGAGTCGGTTGAAAGAGGAATCGCAGGATCCCCAAAAGAAATGGTTGAAAAAAATCTTGTAAACCCATTTCAAGACGGTACTCTTCAAAAACCTGTTATTGCAGCTGTAAATGGTTTTGCAATGGGTGGAGGCTTTATGCTTGTTGAAAGAACCGACCTTCGAGTTGCTGTAAAAGATGCTATATTTGAAATGTCTGAAGCAAAAAGATGGCTTTTGGGAGGTTACAATCACGGCCATTACGGAAACCTTCCTCACCCAATAGCAACCGAAATGGCTTTTGGATTTAGGATCTCTGCCGAAAGAATGCATCAAATTGGTTTTGTCAATCGTCTGGTAGAAAATAAGGATTTAATGGACGAAGCTTATTCAATGGCTGAACATTTGCTAAGCCTTCCTCCTGCATCGAGAGTTAATACTTTATATATGATGAAGCACATGGCTCCAAAAATACCTCAAAATATATCAAACCTTGCAGAAAAACTTCACCTTCATGGTGATACTGAAGATAGAATGGAGAGTAGAAGAGCCTTTGCAGAAAAACGAAAGCCTAATTATAATGGGTGGCTTAACCCTGAAGATAGATACAACATGCCTCAATTAGATGAAAAGTAGAGAGTTGATATGACTGAAAATAATGGTGCACTTTCAGGTCTTAAAATAGTAGCTTGTTCAACAGCGCAAGCTGGTACAGTTCCATATATGCTTATGGCAGATCTTGGAGCAGAAGTAATTAAAATTGAGACACCCGGCAAAGGCGATATGAATAGAAAATCAGGTTTTCTTGTTGGTTCAACTGGTTCATTTTTTGAGACAAATAATAGAGGTGTAAAAAGTCTTACATTAAATTTGAAGTCAGAGCAAGGTCAGAAAATTCTTCATAAATTAATAAAAAACGCTGATATTTTCGGACAAAACTTTAGACCCGGGGTAGCAGAAAAATTAAATTTTGACTATGAAACACTCAGTAAAATTAATCCCAAAATAGTTTATGCTTCGGTATCAGCTTATGGACCTGATGCCCCTGACGGCCATTTGCCAGGAACTGATGCTGTTGGGCAAGCATTAAGTGGTATTGCTGAAGCTTACTCAATTCCTGGAAACAATCTTAGAACAGGCGTTGCATCGGTTGCAGACGAAAGTTGTGCTATCCTTACATTTGGTGGAATCTTAGCTGCATATATTAATGCACAAAAAACAGGTAAAGGACAAAAATTGGAAACATCGTTAGTCGGGAGTGCATTTAGATTATTGGGTTGGACAATGACAACTGCTATGTGGAGTAATAAACCCCCTATTACTGGGGCAAGAATTAATGGTACGAGGGAAAGACCAGGTATAGCAGCTTGTTTTAATGATATTGAAGGTAAACCATTCGCTTTACAACTTGATCCAAACGCATGGGAAAAGGCAATGAATGCTCTTAATTTCTCAGAAACTCTAAAAAATGAAAACCTTTATGATTTAGGTCAAGCATTTGAATCTGAAGATAAAAAAGTAGCAATTTTAGATAAGCTTGCTGAATTATTTTCAAAGAATAAAAGAGATCATTGGATTTCAATTTTGAGAAATGGCGACATGATTTCAACCCATGTAAACACTATGCTTGAGGCATCAAACGATCCAAACATTGTAAATAATAATTATGTCACAGAAGTATGGTATCCAGAGTTAAATAAAAATCTTAAAGTTCATGGAACACCATGGAAATTTTCAAAGACTCCAGCAAATATTAAAACTGCTCCTACTTTAGGTCAGCATAATTCAGAAATTCTATCTAATTTAGGGTATACTAATCAAGAAATTGATAATTTAAAAATTGAAGAAGTTATTTAGCTTCTGACATTTCTTGAATAAACTTTTTAAAATTAGATACATAATGTTTTGATGATCTAGTCATATCATTTATCATGTCTTGACTTAGTTTTTTTACAGCCTTGGCTGGTGAACCAATTATCATAGATCCATCTTCAAACTCTTTGTTTTCTGTAACCAGAGATCCTGCTCCCACGAGACAATTATTACCAATTTTTGCATTATTTAGAATTATTGCACCCATTCCAATTAATGAATTATTACCTATTGTGCAACCATGAATTATTGCATTATGACCGATAGTACAATTATTACCAATAGTAACTGGAGTATCAGGATCAACATGGATAATGGTGTTTTCTTGTATAT
>QCNN01000089.1 GCA_003213175.1 SAR116 cluster bacterium AG-426-B08
TTAAAAAAGAAGAACTAAAATTTAAAAAATAATATTGATAAATTTTAAAACCAATGTTAATGGCAAGAAAAAACTTATTTTTGGAGATAAAATGAAACTTGTTATTGTTGAGTCACCGGCTAAGGCTCAAACCATAAACAAATATCTTGGAAATGACTATAAAGTAATTGCATCTGTTGGACATATACGAAACCTGATTAGTAAACAAGGTTCAGTAATTCCTGAAGAAGACTTTAAAATGCTATGGGAAACTGATAGAAAAAAAGACAAAGTCCTCAAAGAAATTATCAATGAAACAAAATCAGCTGAAACTTTGATACTTGCTACAGACCCTGACCGAGAGGGTGAGGCAATAAGTTGGCATTTGAAAGAGTTCTTAGAAAGTAAAAAAACTCTTAATAAGAAAACATTAAAAAGAGTAGTTTTTAATGAAATAACCAAAAATGCTGTTTTAAAAGCTATGGATAATCCAAGAGATATTAATGATGAACTTGTAGATGCATATAAAGCAAGAATTGCTTTAGATTATTTGGTTGGATATCGAATATCCCCTATTCTATGGAAAAAATTATCTAATAAATCTAGATCTGCTGGAAGAGTTCAATCTGTTGCATTAAAATTAATTTGCGAAAGAGAATTAGAAATTGAAAAATTTAATATTGAGGAATATTGGACTATTTCTTCAGTCTTTTCTAAAACTTCAGATGAAAATTTTCCAGCTAAATTAACTGTTTTTGATAATAAAAAGTTAAAAAAAATGGATATTTCAAATAAAAAAGAAGCAGATTTAATGCTAGACACAATCAAAAGCTCTGACTATCAAATAACTAGAATTGAAAGAAAAGAAGTTAAAAGAAATCCATTACCTCCATATACTACTTCTACCTTACAACAAGACGCTTCAAACAAACTAGGCTTTGGGGCGACTAGAACAATGAAAATTGCACAAAGACTCTATGAAGGAATAAATATTGGAACTGAAACTACTGGATTAATAACATACATGCGTACTGATGGTGTTCAACTTAGTATGCAAGCTGTTAATCAACTAAGAGAAGAAATAAAAAAACGTCATGGAGCAAATTATATTCCAAGTAATATTAGAATATATAAGTCTAAGGCAGCTAATGCCCAAGAAGCTCATGAAGCCATAAGACCAACTGAAATTTCAAGAGATCCAAGTTCAATTTCAAATTATCTAGATAATGAACAGTTAAAACTTTATGATCTTATTTGGAAAAGAACTATTTCAAGTCAAATGGAATCAGCCACTCTTGATGAAACATCTGTTGATATATCCTCGAAAGATAACTCGATTATATTTAGAGCTAATGGTTCACAAATAAAGTTTCCTGGTTTTTATTTATATCGTGATAAAGAGGATGAAAAAATATTGCCTGAACTTTTGGATAACGAAAAATTAAAATTAAATGAAGTTTCAAGTGATCAACATTTTACTCAACCTCCTCCGAGATATAGTGACGCAAGTTTAATAAAAAAAATGGAAGAATTGGGTATAGGCAGACCTTCAACATATGCATCTATTTTCAAAACTTTTGAAGATTTTTCATCTAAAAATTTTAGTTTTGAACATCATGATAAAAGTGATGTTAATGGTATTATAAATTATCAAGGGTATCTAAAAAAAAAGGGTAATAATTTATCTGGGAAGTTAATTGAAAGCGATATAACTGATTTAAATTATCAAGACAAAATATTATTACCAACAGAACATTTAATAAAATTATTAAAATATGCAAAAAATAATAAAAAGATTTTGTATTCTAATGTTTTTTTTGGAAGCAGCAAAGATTCATTAATAAAAAAGGTTTCAGCTGTTATTGGAAATAAAAAGAAAATAAAATCAGATTTTAGAAAAAAAGTTAAGGATAGATATGTATGGCCAATTAATTTGGCTTTCTTTAACTATAATTCAAAAAAATCAAGCCCTGAGACACAAATTAAAATAGATATTGATCAAGGAGGAGTTGTTTACAATTATGAAGTTGATTATGGAGATTATAAAATGTATGCAAATCTAGTAAAATTGGATAGTTTAACTGAAAAAAAATGTTAAATTTTATTTTATTTTAGCTTCTTTGAATATTACATGTTTACGAACTTTTGGATCGTATTTTTTTAGTTCAAGCTTTTCTGGCTTAGTCCTTGGATTTTTTTTTGTGACGTAGTAAAAACCGGTGTCCGCACTACTGACAAGTTTAATTTGTAAAGTTGCTG
>QCNN01000090.1 GCA_003213175.1 SAR116 cluster bacterium AG-426-B08
TGATGCTTGTCCATAATGCAACGGTTTTAACATTGAAACTAGAGTTGTTGTTTTCAGTTTCTTTACTAATTAAAATTATAAAAAAAGCACCACAAAGTGGAAGGAATGTTGTTATACTCAATATTGGCCAGCTAGAAATCATCTTGACACACTAAAAATTAAAGTAAAAAATTAAAAATAAACTTGTAAGTCCAACAATCATTCCAAACGAATAATGAAATAGATAACCAGAGTGAACTTTAGAAGATAGCTTTGAAAAATCTAAAATTCTTGAACTAACTCCATCTGGACCAAAACCATCGATAATTTTTTTATCGAATATTTTCCAACAAAATATACTTAATGATTTTAAGGGTCTAAAAAATATAAAATTATAAAGTTCATCAAAATACCATTTATTGAAAAATAAAAGGTACAAAAACCTAAGTTTCGTAGAAATTATTCTTGGTAATTCTGGAATTAAAACATAAAAAATTGTAGCAACAGAGATCCCAACAATACCAAGTACTATAGGAAACAATTTTACCCATTTTGGTACATTATGAGCATCTATAAATGCATCATGACCAGCTAGAATGAAAATTGAGTCTTCCCAAAAACTACTCCAACTTTTACCAACAAGTATTTCTACAAAAACCCAGCCTGATAATACAGCACCTATTGCAAGAACGAAAAGAGGAAATAACATTGAAAATGGGCTCTCATGTATTTTGTTATAGTTTTCTTTGTTACCTCTGTAATCACCATGAAATGTCAAAAATAATAATCTCCAAGAGTAAAATGCGGTTAAAATGGCTGCTATAGAGCCACATAAAAATGAAAAACTTCCAATTAGGTTGTTTGAAGCATAGGCTACTTCTAAAATCATGTCCTTAGAATAAAATCCAGAGAAAAATGGTATTCCTGCTAAAGCCAATGAACCAATCCACATCATAATATAAGTTATAGGCATTTTTTTGTATGTACCACCCATTTTTCTCATATCTTGCTCATTTGACATTCCATGAATAACGGAACCTGCTCCTAAGAATAATAAAGCCTTAAAAAAAGCATGAGTTGTTAAATGAAATATAGCCGCTGGATAAGCTGATAAACCAGCTGCAAAAAACATATAACCCAATTGGGAACAAGTTGAATAAGCAATTACTCTTTTAATATCAAATTGAGTTAAAGCAATAGTTGAAGCAAAAAGCGCTGTTATAGCGCCAATGATTGTAATGAAGCTCAATGTAATTGGTGCATACTCAAAAAGAGGTGACAATTTACAAACCATAAATACTCCAGCAGTTACCATTGTTGCAGCATGAATCAATGCTGACACTGGAGTTGGGCCTTCCATTGCATCAGGTAACCATGTATGTAAAAAAAGCTGTGCAGATTTTCCCATAGCTCCAATAAAAAGCATAAGACAGGAAAATTCAATTACGCTAACCTCGTATCCAAACAAGTTAACATTTTCATCTACCATAGATGGTGCTAATTCGAATATAACTTTAAAGTCTATTGCGTCAAATGTAACAAATATAAAGATAATGCCTATAGCAAAACCCAAGTCACCCACTCTATTAACTACGAAAGCTTTAATTGCAGCTAAATTAGCAGATTTTTTATTATACCAAAAACCAATAAGCAAGTAAGAAGCTAATCCAACTCCTTCCCACCCAAAAAATAATTGAAATAAATTATCAGATGTGACTAGCATTAACATTGCAAAAGTAAAAAAAGATAAATAACTCATAAAACGAGATTTTGATTTATCATGAGACATATATCCAATTGAATAAATATGAACCATTGAAGAAACGGTCGTAACTACTATTAACATTACACAAGTAAGAGAATCGAAGGAAAATCCCCAGTTTATATTTAAATTGCCAGAAAGTATCCAGGGAAAGGATATTCCTTGAAACGTATTATTATTTATTGCTATGTCAAAAAAAGATATCCATGAGATTATCATGGATAGCAACATGCACGTTATAGTACTTATAAAAGCACCTTTTGATGACCATCTATCACCAATCAACCATGATAATAAAGCACCAAATAGAGGTAAAAAGACTATTAAATTATACATTTTAACCCTTGAGCAAATTAATTTCTTTAACGTCAATTGTTCCTTTATTTCTAAAATAAACTACTAAAATTGCCAATCCTATTGCAGC
>QCNN01000091.1 GCA_003213175.1 SAR116 cluster bacterium AG-426-B08
TGTATATTAGGTCTGAGTTGTTCTCCTCCAAAAACTGTTATTTTTTTATTTTTTAACGCTTGCATTGTTAACATATTTACTGAAACATCAAGTCTCATTCTTTCTGAAAATCCACATACAGTTGCAGGTCTAACTATTTGACATAAAATTTTGTTGGAGTAACTTAAAACAATTCTTTCGGCAACCATTTTTGATTTATTATATTCTGAAATTGGTTGCAAAGATAACTCTTCTGTAATGTTTTTTTCTTTTTTTATACCGTAAACACTGCTTGAAGAAGCGAATATAAACTGCTTTACATTCTCTCTTACTGCTTTATCGATTAATTGCATTGTTCCTAAAACATTTATTTCCCAGGTCAATTTTGGATTTAGATCACTGCAAGGGTCATTCGCAACAGAAGCTAGATGAATTATTGCATCAATTTTATTAAATTTAATTTTATCAACTTGTCTTATATCCCCTTTTATAATTTCTAAATTAGGATGAGGTTGTAGATAATTTCCAAACCACATTATATCAAAAGCTACAACACTATATCCAAGTGAAAGCAATTTAGGAATTAGGACTGTTCCTTTGTAACCACATCCTCCAGTAACAAAAACTCTCATTTAAAAACACCAAAATTTCTAATTAAACTTGATTTTCTTTTGATTTCTAATTTTGCTTTTTTATAAGAATCCAGTGTTCCAATATCTCTGTTATAAGATGTGTTATGCCATGTATAAATTTTGTCTATAAATTTGGGAATTATATCATAACTGATATCAGCAGTTTTTGACCTGATGTTTTTACAAAAATCTAGAACTTTTTTATCCATAATATAAACAGCAGCATTAGCTAAATTATGAGTTGGAAAGTGAGGTTTTTCCTTAAAATCAGTTAAAATATTTTCTTTGTTAACTTCAATTATACCACAACTTTTTGGTTGATCAGAAAAAAATGTCATCATTGTAATGTTAGTTTGTTTTGGACGTGCAGAATGTGCTTTTAAAAAACTTTTGAAATCACAAATACATAAATTGTCTGAATGAGCAACAAAAAAATCACTATTATTAAAATAATTTACATTTGCTCTAATAGTACCAGCAGTTCCTAATAATTCTTTTTCATTAACAACTTTTATTTTTTTGTAAAACCTAGAAGATGCTACAAAATCTTCTATTTTTTTTGATAGATAGTGAGTATTAATTATTATTTCTTCTATTCCCGAAAAAAACAGAGCATTTATCCAATAATCCAATAATGGTTTATTATTTATTTTTAATAGACATTTAGGATTATTTTTTGTGTAAGGATATAGTCTAGTTCCATAACCAGCTGAAAGTAAGAGAGCTTTCATTTATTGATTTCCTGAAATAATTCTTTTTTTGTTAATGGAAGATTCCCTAGTCTACCAACTTGACAAGCTGCTGCAATTGAACCTAAATAAGCTGCTTTCCAGATATTAGAACCACTTGCTAATGCAAGTGAAGATGTAATTAAAAGAGCGTCACCTGCTCCTGCAGGATCTATTGGAGATTTGTTAAAAGCTGGTAACATATCATTTCGCCAATCATTTTTATTCTTGGTTTTTTGATGTATTAATACACCTTCTTCACCAAGAGTAATAAAAACATATTCCGCCCCAGCTTTTACCATTAATTTTTCTGCAACTGTTACTAATCCAGAAGAGAAGTCTTTTATTGCAATTCTTGCTTCTCTCTCAGTAGGTGTAACTAATTTAGAACCAATAAATCTAGAAATATCTCCAATTTGAGATGAACTTTGACTATCCGCGACAATTAAAACTTTATTTTTATTAGCTAAATAAATTATCTCATTAACTAATTCTTGGCTAAGCATGCCATAATTAAAATCAGAAAAAACGATTAGATCAGTACTTGTTATTTTATGATTAACATCCTTAAGAATTTTGTTTTTAATTTCATTAGAAATAGGTTGTTGAATATAATTGTGAACTCTCAAAAGAGTATGTCCATGAGCTCTAAATCTTTTTTTGTGTGTTGTCGGTCTATCAAAATCAATATAACTTTTAAACTTTAGTCCTGTTTTCTTTATTTTTTTTGAATAAAACTTTGCTAAATTATCATTACCTAAAATTGTAATATATT
>QCNN01000092.1 GCA_003213175.1 SAR116 cluster bacterium AG-426-B08
ATTGTAATCAGTTTATGGGGTGATGTACATGGTGATGCACAAAAATGCTACATTTATTCGCAACAGAAATAGGAACTATTACTTCGTTAGAAGAGTTCCAAGTGATATGAAATCTTATTATTCTTCAGATAGAATTTCTTTTAGTTTAAAGACCAAATCATATTCTTCTGCCTTAAGAATGACTAAATCAGTCAGTCAAAGGTTAGAGGATTATTGGTTAGGTATAAGGCTTCAAAATATGAACATTCCTTCAATGCATTTGGTTAAATCAAATGATGTGGATAATGATAGTCCAAACTTAAGTGATGCTCTTCAACTTTATATAAGGTTAAAAGGAGTAGATAAGAGTAAAACATTTTTAAGAACTGCTCATAGAAATGTTGAATATATAATTAAAGTCTTGGGTAATAAATCTATTCAATCATATTCATCATCTGAGGCAGGTAAGTTTCGTGATTGGTTAATAGAGCAGGGGATGTCTAACTCAACAGTTAAAAGAGTATTCTCTTCTGTAAGGGCAATCATAAACTTATCTATTAATGAGCATGGATTAAATATATCTAATCCTTTCTCAAAGGTATACCTGCCTTCAATTAATAATGAGATTAGAGAAAGCATACCTACTGAGATTATAAAGCATATCCAATCATCATGTAGAGAGTATGATGATGATTTAAGATGGTTGATAGCATTATTAAGTGATACTGGAATGAGATTAGGTGAGGGGGTTGGTTTACTTAAATCAGATATTAATCTTGATTGTGAAATACCTCATATAAGACTCATACCTCATCCATGGAGGCGTTTAAAGACTAAGGGTAGTCAAAGGTATATTCCATTAACAAAGGAGTCTGAGTGGGCTTGTAAGAGAATCCTAGAGCATAATAATGATAGTTTATTTGCTTTCCCAAGATATACCTCCCAAAATCAATGCAATGCTAATAGTGCAAGTGCAGCTCTAAATAAATGGATGAAAGAGAAACTGTTAAATGGCTATGTAATTCACGGGTTTAGGCATAGTTTTAGAGACAGGTTAAGAGCAGTAGAATGCCCATCAGAAATCATAGACCAGTTAGGTGGATGGAGTTTGAAGAGTGTAGGGCAGGGATATGGTAAGGGTTATGATTTGTCTGTACTAAAGAAGTGGATGTTAAAACTAAGTTAATTAAAATTACTCAATAAATCCTTACAAACATAACCTAATTGCTCAAGTTTTAAATTTGAGCAAGATTTTCCTGTTCTTACTTCATCGAAATACACTACTTGTCCAGGAACTAATACAGATTCAGAATCCGCACTTTTAAACGCTTTATACCTGCTCATAAAGCTTCTATAAACTCCAAACTTTTGATAAACTTTTTTCCCTTTTGATTTCGTAGGACCATTATATTTAAATGCTAATTTACCATTAACCCAAACTCTTAAGAAACCTATTTTTTTATCAGTCCAATTAGCATTAATTAAAATATCATTCCATCTGCCAAGCATTTCTTTTTGGTTTAAAATTCTATCGTGTCCAAAAGTTCTTCCATATACCTGATTGTCAACGAAATATCCTCCATCTGCATTTTGAAACATCCAAACCACATGACCTTTACTTTGATGAAATTGACCCATAGCCAATTTTGTTGGATAGATATTTTTAAAGTCTTTAGGTAAATATATTGACCAACTATACCAATATTCTCCATCGCCATGTTTGTTTCCACTTAATTCATGTCTTTCTCTATCATTTTTACAATCATCCCAACCACCACTGTCATATCCGCAGTCACCAGGTTTAACTTCAAATCTAAGTGACTGATGTCCTAAACGAGTTGGGTGACCTTTTGACTTTTCAACTATACAAACACCGTGTTTCTTAAAGTTATTGAATGGACTTTTTTTATACTGATTTCCAAAACCAACATCAGACGATATTGAAAAACTTTTACTAAAAGATGAGGTGCATTTCTTTGCAAAAGCATTGGTTGAAAATAGTGCTATGCTTATTATAAACAGTGTTTTTATTATCACCATGTACATCACCCCATAAACTGATTACAAT
>QCNN01000093.1 GCA_003213175.1 SAR116 cluster bacterium AG-426-B08
TTCTTCTCTTAAAATTATACTTTTTTTTAAATATTCTAATAAAAATTTAACTTCAAAATCAAAACCAAAACTATTAAGTGTTTTATTGAATTTATTAATTTCTTTAGTATTTAGAATTTTTTGAATATTTGTTTCTGATTTTGAATAAGTTTCATTTTTTGTGGACTGAATAAGGTTTGGATTTTGATCATATCTGTCCATGGTAATATCATATGTACCAGGTCTAAGATGACCACAGAATTTATTAAAATCCTTTTTTGATATTTTACCATTTTTATAAAGAAATATTTTATCTATAACTTCAACAGCAACAGTGTTTATAGATTTTAAAATCTTTTCAAATGTTTCATCTTTTATTATTCCGTTTTGCCTTGAAGACTTAAATAAAGACATAGAAATAAATGCATGTCTCGCACTAATAGAAAATGGTATTGTTCCAAATGTTCTCATTTTATTAAAAAATAAATTTGAGTCTAAGATGTTAATTTTTTTTGGTAATTTATCTAATTTTGTTTTACATTCAATACCTAAACCATTTTTTATTAGATTATTTGTGAAGTACTTTAAACAAGTTCCTAAATCATCTCCTTCAGTATTATTTAAAGAATTTAAAATTTTATTTTTCCTCTCAAAAAAATTAAAATCATATGAACCAAATGCAATCTCAAACTCAATTTTATCATGCAAATGTCTATTCAAAGATAAATAATTAATTTGGTCATTTAATATTTTATTTGAAATTTTTTTTTCTAAAATGTTTGGAAGTAATGAATTAAAACTTAAATTTACGTCTATAAATGGCCTGCCTGCCACCTCTATCATAAGTTTTTTATTAGACAAATCTTTATAACCCATCATTTTTCTACTTATAGCCCAGGCATTATTTGTTATCAAATTTTCGTAAAGTGACATTGCTAACGGTTTAGGATTATTTCCTATCATTTCAGCAGGATTCCAATCAGCCATGTTACTTAAACAAAAGTTTTTTATTTTTTTTTGACTTAAAATATATTTATTCAAGTTTTGTTCATGTTTTTTTACAAATTTAAAAAAAGTATTTTCCTTTATGCCAGTCCAATATTTTTGAGTTACTAATTTTCTAACTTGAAGGATATATAATTTATCGTTTGAAAAACAAAACTCAATATCAAGGTTTTCATCATTAATAAATTTTTTAATCTTTTTTATAAAATTTATTAATCTTCTGAATCTTTTTGACTTTATTTTATCCTCTTGACCATTAAGTATGAAGATAGACTTACTTTGTGCACCTCCTGTAACAGTATCTGTTTTTCCAGAGAAATCGTCATAATTCAAAACAGTATATGGAGTTCCATTTTTTAAATCTTTAGTAAGGACCACACCAGATAATTCTACATTATTTAACATAGGTTGTATTAAAACTTCGTTTGCTTCATCATTTTTATATGACTTAATGACTTCATTAATCGCTTTGGATAAATTTGAAGTATTATTTCTAATATCTAGAAAACTTTTATAAACACCTGCATTTGAATAATTATCTGTATCTTCCATTTCTCCACTGGATCTTACTGCTAAAAATTTATCGTTAAATTTTTTATTGATACGAGACAGGATTTTATCTTTGTTAATTTTCCATTCAGATATTTTAACTATTTCTTGTTTTAAAAAATACTTAGAGTTAAGATTTTTTCTTAATTTACTAAGTGTTTTTGCTTTTGTGTCAAATGAAAATATTTACTTCTCCAAAATCAAATTTTTCAATAATTTTAATATTATAATTTTGTTCAAAAATAATTTTTATTGTTATCTAAGTATATTCTTTTAATAAAATTTTTTTATATTGATATACTACTTATCAATCTTTGACGCTAGTTAAAAGCGATTTAAATTCATTGTCCAATAATAATTTTTTGAAATTTCCTAATTTCATTTCATCATATTTTTTAAAAAAAATTATACTTTCACAATTCTTCAATGTTTCTATGTTATGAGAAATTATAATAATTGTTGGTTTTGAATCAGAATTTTTTAAATTAGATCTAATCGTTCTTTCTAGA
>QCNN01000094.1 GCA_003213175.1 SAR116 cluster bacterium AG-426-B08
ATACAATCAAAGAAAAAGATATTCAATTTGTTGATTTAAGATTTACTGACCCTAGAGGTAAAATGCAACATGTGTCTCAACATGTTAGTACAATTGATGAAGATAGTCTTAAAGAAGGATTTATGTTTGATGGCTCTTCAATAGCTGGGTGGAAAGCAATCAATGAATCTGATATGAAGCTAATGCCTGATTGCAGCAGATCAGTTATAGATCCATTTTACTCTCAGCCAACAATGGCAATATTTTGTGATGTGTTAGATCCACTTACAAACAAACCTTATGAAAGAGACCCAAGGTCTACAGCAAAACAAGCATTGGATTATATGGCAAAACAAGGTATTGGTGATACTGCATTTTTTGGACCTGAACCAGAGTTTTTTGTTTTTGATGATGTAAAATTTGAGTCTGAAATGAATTCATCCTTCTATTCTATTGACCATTCTGAAGGCCCTTATAATTCAGGAAGAGAATTTGAAGAGGGTAATATGGGTCATAGACCTGGTATAAAAGGTGGTTATTTTCCTGTTCCTCCAGTTGACTCTGGACAAGACCTAAGAAGCGAAATGGTATTATCTCTAACAGAAATGGGAGTACCAATGGAAAAACATCACCATGAAGTTGCTCCATCCCAACACGAGTTAGGCATTAAATTTGGAACTTTAATAGATACGGCAGATAATGTTCAGTTGTATAAGTATGCTGTTCATAATGTTGCACATTCTTTTGGTCAAACCGCTACATTTATGCCAAAACCAGTCGCTGGAGATAATGGAACAGGCATGCATACTCATCAGTCAATATGGAAAAATGGAAATCCAGTATTTGCTGGAGACAAGTATTCAGGTTTGTCTGAAACTTGCTTGCACTACATTGGTGGTATAATAAAACATGCAAAAGCAATTAATTGTTTCTCAAATCCTTCAACTAACTCTTACAAAAGGTTAATACCTGGATTTGAAGCACCTGTGCTTTTAGCTTATTCAGCAAGAAATAGATCTGCATCATGTAGAATTCCCTATGTAGGAAATCCAAAAGGTAAAAGAGTTGAAGTTAGATTTCCGGATGCTACTGCAAATCCATATTTAGCATTTTCAGCTATGTTGATGGCTGGTATAGATGGAATTAAAAATAAAATACATCCAGGTGATCCTATGGATAAAGATTTATATGAGTTGCCTGAGTCTGAATTAGAAAATATACCAACTGTTTGTGGTTCTCTTAGAGAAGCTGTTGAGGCACTTAAAAATGACATGAGTTTTTTAATTCAAGGTGATGTATTTACTGAAGATCAAATATACGCTTATATTGATTTAAAAATGGAAGAAGTAATTAACTTTGAGCACTCCCCACATCCTGTTGAGTTTAAAATGTATTACTCAAGTTAAAGCTTGATTTTTATAACTGAAATAGTCTAAATATCTACATGTAGTTTTTATAATGATTAAACTAACTATATGTAGATATTTTTATGAAAGAGCAAACAGAGTCTTTAATTCTCAAACAAAAGTATAACGCTGAAAATATTGAAGTTTTAGAAGGTCTGGAACCAGTAAGATTACGACCAGGCATGTATATAGGTGGAACTGATAAATCAGCCATGCATCATTTAGTTTTAGAAATTCTAGATAATAGTATGGACGAAGTGATTTCTAGTTTTGCTAATAAAATTGAAGTAAATTTATTAAATAAGAACACTATTAAAATTGCTGATAATGGAAGAGGAATACCTATTGACAAACATCCTAAATTTCCAAGCAAATCTGCTTTAGAAATCATAATGACAACTTTACACGCTGGAGGAAAGTTTTCTGAAAAAAATTATCAAACATCTGGTGGACTGCATGGTGTGGGAGCTTCAGTTGTTAATGCACTATCTGAAAAATTAATTGTAGAAGTAATTAGAGATAAAAAATTATTTAAACAAGAATTTGAACGAGGTATACCGACCACTAATCTTGAATTTATTACTGATACTCATAGAGTAAATGGAACAAGTATAACTTTTTCACCAGACCAACAGATTTTTGGAGAAATGTG